>JAJYXA010000397.1 GCA_021791235.1 Pseudomonadota bacterium | reverse complement strand
GGCCACCAGGTTGCCGTCGGAATAGTTGCCGATGATGAGGTCGGGGCGCCCGCCCAGCTGGGCCAGCGCCTCGCGCTCGGCGTGGGTTGCGAAGGTTTCCAGATAGGGCCAGATCTCGAAGCGCGAAATCCACTGCCGCACGATCTCGCCGTTGGGGTGATGAAAGGGCACGCGAACGATCCAGGCGTGGTCGGTGCCCTGGATCTTTTCCAGCGGCTGGTTGCAGGTGGTGCCGTCGGCCTCGGCAATCAGCCGGGTGACGACGACGATCCGGGGATCGACCTGCACCCCCTGCGCCGCCATGCGGTCGCGCATCTCGCGTTCCAGCGCGCGCACCTGGTCGAGGATGTAGACCACCTGGCCGCCGGTGTCGGGGCGTCCCAGCACGTTGTCCTGGCCGAAATAGCCGTGCGGCGACACGATCAGCAGGCGCGAGATCATCGGAATGCGCGCGAGGAAGGCCTCCAGCACGGCGGGCGACGGTGCCTCCAGGATGTCGACCAGCAGCCCCATGGTCTCGCTCGCCCGTGCCGCCGTGGCGCCCCAGCCCGGCTCGAATCCCAGCCCGCCGAGGGGGGCGGCAAACGCCGTCCACGGCGTCTCGGGATCGAGCGCTTCGAGCTGCCGCAGCGCCTCGCGCAGCGCGCCCCGCAACGCTTCCACCTCGCCGATATGGGGCGCGAGCATGAGCTGGCGGCCGTCCAGCGTGTGCATGCGCAGAAAGTTCAGCAGCCTGGCGTGGCCGATCTCGGGCCGGGTGAACATCGCGCTCGCCAGATGACGGTTGAGGTGCAGCACGCCCTGCCCGATCGAGCGCGTTTCCTGCAGCCGCGGCACATGGCGGCCGAACGGCTCGAAGTCGATTTCCAGCACGCTGCCGCCGTCGTCCGCCGGCTTCACGAACTGTTCCTTTAAGGCGAGAAATTCGCTCACCGACACGCGTTCGGGGACGAGCTGTTCCTGATGCATGCGCAGGTAGCGCCAGCGGCCGGCCCCTTCCCGCAACGCGAAATAGGCCCACGGGCTTTGCAGCACGCCTTCCTGGAAATGCCGCACCGCCTGCTGCAGCGGCGTACCGTCAAGCGAACCGGCGGATTCGGTCGCCAACGCATCGAGTACCGCGCACAGGTCGCTTTGCAGCAGAAGTGCGCGGTTTTCGGCAAAACAGCGGCGCAGGAAGGCATCCACCGGATCGCGGTGTTCCGCCGTCCAGATTTTCAGGGCATCGATCATGCGACCTCCTTCAGTTCTGCCTGCGCGGCCCGCCATCTCAAACCGTAGTGGTCCATGCCTTCGAGAATGCCGAATGCGCACGGCGTGCCGGCAAAATACACCTGCTCCATGCCGCGCAGCTTGTCCAGTTCGGCGCTGTGGTTGGACACCACCACCGCCTGGGTGTCGCCGACCAGCATTTCCAGGTCGTTGCCCGAATCGCCGGCTACCAGAAAAGCGCGCAACGGCATCCCCCATTTATAGGCCAGGTAGCGGATGGCCTGACCCTTGGAGGCGCGAATGGGCAGCACATCGAGATAGATGTCGTGCGAATGAATCAGGTTGGCATGCAGCCGCACCTCGCGCAGGCGCGTTTTCAGTTCGCGCAGGCTCGGCGCGGCCAGCGGATCGACCATGAAGCTCAGCTTGAATTCGCTCTGCTGGTCGTCCGATTGCAGCGTCAGACCGGGCAGACCGTCGAACAGCGCGGCCAGCGCATCGCGCCGCCACAGGTGCTGGACATGGCGCTGCCAGCCGCTGTCGGGGCGCACCTCGGGACCGTAATGGATTTCGCTGCCGACCGCGGTGATCAACACGTCGGGCTGCGGCACCCGCGCCTGCCGCAGCACCTCGAGCGCACTCGGCAGATGGCGCCCGGTGGCGACGCCGAAGCCGAAGCTGCGCGGCCGCTCGCGCAGCACGCGCGCCAGCGCGGCAAGCCCGGCGCGGTCGCCGATCAGGGTGTTGTCGATGTCGCTCACCAGCATGCGCTGCACGTACGGCATGGGGGTGGGCACGGGACGCTGCGCCACGCGTTCGCGCCGCACCTGCTTGCGGGCGCGATGAACCACGCGGTCGACCGCCTTCAGATATTTCTCGACGTGGGCATCCCAGGTGTAGTGGCGCGCCACGCCGCCGAGGCCGCGCCGCGCATAGCGCTGCCAGGTGCGGGCGTCCGACACCACGGCGAGCAGGCCGCGGGCGATGTCGGCGGGATCGAGCGGGTCGACCAGCACGCCGTTTTCGCAGTGCGCGAGGATCTCGCGCGGGCCGCCGTCGTGGGTCGCCACCACCGGAAGGCCGCTCGCCGCCGCCTCGATCAGGGTGAGGCCGAACGGCTCGGTCAGCGCCGGGTTGACGAACACGCCGCGCCGCTGCGCCGCCAGCCGGTAGAGCGCGGGAACGTCGTCCGGCCGATGCTGCTTGGGCAGCGCGACGACGCCCCACAGGTCGTAACGGTCGACGTCGAGCAGCAGGTCGCTGAGCACGCCGGCCTGCGCCTCGTCCAGGCTGCGGATGTCGTCGCGGTTGCCGGCGACGATGGCGAGGTTGGCGCGTTCGCGCAGTTCGGGCGATTCGCCGAAGGCCGCCACCAGGCGGCTCAGGTTCTTGCGCATTTCGGGACGGCAGATGGCGAGAACGAGCGGTTTTTTCGGCTGCGCTAAAAAGCGGTCGACCAGCGCCGGCACGTGCGGCGGGATCGGCGCGCGCACGGGCGGCGCGAAGCGCGAAGTGTCGGTGCCGGGCGGAATCACCGCCGTGCGCGCCGGCTGATGATTGTCGTAGAGGCCGTACTGCTCGTGGCTTTCCTGCGCGGTGCTGGTGACCACCAGCGCGGCGTGCGCCAGCACGTCCTCCTCGGCGGCGATGCGGCGGCCGAAGTTGAACTGGCGGTCGATCGTCTGGGCGCGGCGGCCGTGGTCGAGCAGGCGCTGGCGCTTGCAGCGCCCGAGCGAATGGCCGGTGTGCACCAGCGGAATGCCGAGCAGCTGCGACAGCTGCACGCCGACGTAGCCGGCGTCGGCGTAATGGCTGTGGATGACGTCGGGCAGGCGCGGCTGCTGGCGCAGATAGCCGAGGATGCGGTCGACCAGCTGGTCGAGATGGTTCCACAGGCTTTCCTTGCGCAGATAGCGTTTGGGCCCGCACGGCAGCCGCACCAGGCGGGCGCGCTCGCCCAGCCCTTCGCTTGGCGCCGCGTAGTCCGGCGACACCGCGGGATCGTCGACCAGGCGGGTCAGCACCTCGACCTGCTCGATCCGTGGATGCCGTCCCAGCGCCCGCGCCAGTTCGATCACGTAGAGGGTCTGCCCGCCGGTGTCGGCATCGCGTCCGAGTTCCAGATCGTGCCCGCGCATCAGGCCGTGCACGCTCAGCATCAGTACATACAGATCACGCACGCGCCCCCTCCGTTTCGAGTTGCCAGTCGCGAATGAACGGCTGATAGAAATCCCGCGAGTCCGGTACCGCGCCGCGGATCCGGCACAGCGCGCGGGCGAACGCGTCGGCGCGCGCAAGACGGTCGGCCAGCGGCCAGCCGCGCAACATGCCGAGGATGAACACGGCGGCAAAGCCGTCGCCCGCGCCCACGGTATCGACCCCATCGGGCAACGGCTTGCCGGCCACCGACTCGATGCGCCCGGCAGCATCGAGAGTCCAGGCGCCGGCCGCGCCGCGGGTCACCACCACCCGTTGCAGATCGAAGCCCGACAGCAGCACGGCGGCACGGGCTTGCGGAGTGGCGCCGTCGAGCGAGAAGAGATCGCCGACGCGAGCCAACTCGTCCTCGTTGAGCTTGGCCACGTCGGCCTGTTGCAGCGACCAGCGCAGCGTGTCTGCGTCCACCCAGGGATCGCGCAGATTGACATCCAGAAACGCGCACGCGTCGACTGCGCCGAGCAGCGCATGCAACGCACGGCGCGAATCGCTACGTTGCGACAGCGTACCGAAATAGACCATTTGCGGATGTGAGGACAAGCCCACCATGCGCGCCAGACCGGCGTGGATGTGGTCGTAGGCCTGGTCTGACAGGATGTCGAACGCATGGCCGCTCCCGGTCTCGGTCACCTTGACCCGCCCGGTCGGGCGCGCCGGATCGCGCTGCACGCCGCGCAGGTCCAGCCCGCGTTCGCTCATCGCCTGCAGCAGCCGATCGCCCAGCGCATCCTTGCCCGCCCGCGTCACCAGCACCGGGTGCGCCCCCAGCGCGCCGAGATGGCACGCCACGTTGAACGGCGCGCCGCCCAGCACATCGCGGTCGCGAAACTGGTCGGCCAGGGTTTCGCCAAACGCAATCACGGTTTGCGTTGCCGGTGAAGAAACGTCGGCAGACTGACGCATCGCGGTCGCTTCACTCGACGTATTCATCAATAAATGCCCGCATAAAAATATATTGCACAATATTACATGCCGGAAATCCTGTCCGCGGCGCCATGCACGGCCGGCGTCCGGGGACGCAGTCCGGTTTGAAGACCGCCGGCATCGCGCCGCAATCGACATTACAACCGGGTGCCCGAGGCTGAACGGACTTGGCGGCACGCGGACCCACGATGACCGTATTCACCCGGCCACCCCGGCGGTCGGAACGGGTTGCGGGGAAATGTTTTTTTATGTTTGCACAAAACCATTTGGCTGCGCAAGTGCCGCTTCGAACCCTGTCGACGCGTCGCAAGCGGCGCCGTCTTGACCCCTCTGACCGCCGCAAGGTAACGTGCCGGCTCGAATAGTCCTTTTACGGATGTCCGCACGATGAAAGCTCCGGGTTCGATGCTCGCACACCTGCCACCGCTCCCGCCGCCCGTCCTTTTTCCCTGCTCCGATTGCCGTTCTCCCCGTCCACCGGCCCCCTTCCGCGGGATCGCGCATTCATGAGCGGATGGGCCGTGACCCATCCGGAAGTGATTTCCCAGGTTTACGGGCTGGCCTTTTTTGTGCTGGGCGTGGTGGCCTATGTGTTGCCGAGGCAGGACACGGCGCTGCGCTTCGCCCGCGACCTGCGGCTGCTGGCGGCCTTCGGCATGCTGCACGGCGTGCTGGAGTTCGTCGATCGGGAACGGCTGCACAACCCCGCACCCTGGCTCGCGGTCTTGGGCAGCCTGCTGCTGGTCGCCTCCTACCTGCCCCTGCTGGAATTTGGCCGCCGCGCGCTCGCACAGTCCTCGATCCGGACGCATCCCGCATGGCTATACGGCATGACCGGCCTGGGAACCCTTGCATGGATGCTGGCAGCGACCGACCCGCTGGCCGGCCTGGCGGTCGGCGCCCGCTACTTCATCGGCCTGCCGGGCGCCCTGTTCGCCGGCTTTGCCCTGTTCGTCCTGCTGCGCAGCCAGCCGGCGCACGCCGGGCCGGGCGACGGCTACACGGCATGGCTCGGCGTCCTCGCCGCCGCCTTTCTGGGATATGGCGCGCTGACCCCTTTCGTCCCCCCCGATGAGGCCGCCCTGCCCGCCTGGCTCCCGACCACGGCGAATTTTCTCGCCGCCACCGGGGTGCCGATCCAGTTGCTGCGCGCCCTCTGCGCGGTTGCCGCCACGCTGTCCCTGATCGCCCTGGCGCGCCAGGCCGGCGCCCGCAACAGCGAAGACCTGCAGCGGATGCTCGGCACCATCAAGGGCTTCGTCTATCGCTGCAACAACGATCCCGACTGGTCGCTCGTTTACCTGTCGGGAAACGTCGCAGAATTGTGCGGCTACACGGCAGACGAGTTTCTTGTCCGGCGCAGCGTGACCCTGGGTGGCCTGATCCATCCCGACGATGCGCCCAGGGTGTGGGACGAGGTACAGAAAGCGCTGGGCAAACAGCGCGACTTTGAGCTGTCCTACCGGCTGCGCACCCGCCATCGCGGGCTGCGCTGGGTTTACGAACGCGGCCGCGGGATATTCGATGCGGGCGGCCGCTTGCGCTTCCTGGAAGGCTTTATCAGCGACGCCACCGCCCTGATCCAGGCCAACGAAAGCCTGCGCATCAAGGACGCCGCCATCGAATCCTCGATCAACGCCATTGCCATGACCGGCCTCGACGGCAGGATCAGCTATGTGAATCCCGCTTTCGTCAGGCTGTGGCGGCTGAACGGTCCGCAAGACGTGCTCGGCCGCTCGCTGCCCGATCTCTGGGACAGCCCGCGGGCGGCCCGGGCGGCGGCGGAGGCCCTGCGGCGGCACGGCAGCTGGCAGGGGCCATTGCGCGCGCGCCGGTCCGACCACGCGCCGATGGAATTGCAGCTGTCGGCCAGCACGGTGTTCGACGAGGCCGGCACGCCCGTGTGCGTGATGAATTCCTTCGCCGACCTCAGCGAGCGCGTTCAGGCCGAGAAAGCCACCCGCAACGCGCAGCGCCAGCTGCAGGCCGTCATCGACGCCGCCACCCAGGTCGCCATCATCGCCACCGATGCCGACGGACACATCAGCCTGTTCAACAAGGGTGCGGAACAGATGCTCGGCTACCGCGCGGAGGACATGGTCGGCAAGCACACCCTGACCCACCTCCATGACGCAACCGAAATAGCGGCACGCGCCGAAACGCTGAGCCGCAAATATGGCCAACCGCTGCACGGGAAGGATGTCTTTCTCGAACCGGCCCGCCGCGGCGACCCGACCCCGCGCGAATGGACCTACGTGCGCAGCGACGGCGTCCGCCTGACCGTCAACCTGGGGGTGACGCCGCTGCGCGACGAGAACGAGCGCATCACCGGCTTTCTTGGCATTGCGACCGACATCACCGAGCGGAAGCTGACCGAAATGGCGCTGGCGAGCAGCCTGGAGGAACTGCGCGCATCCGAGCAGCGGCAGCTAGAACTGCTGACCCTGACGCAGCGCGAGCAGGGGCGCATGGCGGCGCTGCTGTCGGGCATGAGCATCGGCATCCTGTTCGAGGATCGCGACGGCCAGGTCGAATACGTCAACCCCGCGTTCCGCCACATGTGGGCGATCAGGGAAGACATCGAACTGGTGGGCCGCCCCACCCAGGAGGTGCTCAATCATTCGACCCACCGCTTCGCGCGCCCCGACCATGCCTCCAGGCACATCCTGCACGTGCTCGACACCCACGAAATCAGCGAGCGCTTCGAGATCGACCTCTACGACGGCCGCATCCTCACCCAGCTGTCCTATCCGGTAGCCGACCCGGACGGTCGCGTCATCGGCCGGCTGTGGATCTACGAGGACATCACCCACGAGCGCCAGACCGCGCAGCAACTCATCTATCTGGCGGAGCACGATGCGCTCACCGGCCTTCACAACCGCCACCGGTTCCAGGACCACCTGGAGCGCATGATCAGCGCCTCGACGCGCAGCGGTGCGCGCTTCGCGCTGCTGTACTTCGACCTCGACGAATTCAAGAGCATCAACGACAGCTTCGGCCACCGCGCGGGCGACACCGTTCTGGTGCGCGCGGCCGGCGAGGTCGCCAGCCTGGTACGCGGCGGCGAGATGTTCGCGCGGCTGGGCGGCGACGAATTCGCCATCCTGGTCGACGTGAAACACGGCGACGAGCCGGCGCAGCTGGCCGAGCGCGTCGTTCACGCCATTTCCGCCATCCCGTTCCGCTTTCGCGGCAGCAACATCCGTCTCACCGCCAGCATCGGCATCGCGCTGTTCCCCGAGCACGGCGACAACGCCGAGGATCTGGTGGCGCACGCCGACACCGCGATGTATCAGGCCAAGGACAGCGGCAAGAACACCTGGGCGGTGTACGACGCCAGCCGCAACATCGCCGAGGCGATGCTGGAACGCATGACCTGGAGCACCCGCATCGCGCAGGCGCTCGAGCGCGGCGGATTGGAACTTCATTTCCAGGGCATCTACCACACCCGCGACGGCAGCCTGAGCCATCTGGAAGCGCTGGTGCGGATGCACGACCCGCTGGCGGCCGACCGCCTCGTCATGCCGGGGCAATTCATTCCGGTCGCGGAGAAGAACGGCCAGATCCTCGAAATCGACCGCTGGGTGATCCGGCAGAGCATCGAGACGCTGGCGCGCCACCCGGAACTGGCGGCGCTGGCGGTCAACGTCTCCGGCCGCAGCTTCGACGAGCCCAGCCTGCCCCGCTACATCCATATGCAACTGGAGCAGCACGACGTGGCGCCAAAACGGCTGATCATCGAACTGACCGAAACCGCCGCCGTCTCCGAAATGCAGGACGCACAGCGCTTCATCGAGGCGCTGCAGCAGACCGGCTGCCTGATCTGCCTCGACGATTTCGGCTCCGGTTTTTCCACCTTCGCCTACCTGAAATACCTCGGCGTGCAGATCCTCAAGATCGACGGCATGTTCATCCGCGACCTGCCCAACAACCGCGACAACCAGGCTTTCGTCAAGGCCATGATCGACGTCGCGCGGGGGCTCGGCAAGGTCACGGTGGCGGAGTTCGTCGAGGACGCGGCCACTCTCGACATGCTGCGCAGCTTCGGCGTCGACATGGCGCAGGGCTATCACCTCGACCGGCCGTCGGCCCGTCATCCCAGCCTCGATTGAGGCCGCACGACGCGTTGCCCATGCCCGTCCCGCGTTCATGGCGGCGCCAACACACGTTAGAATGACCGCGTCTTCCGGCCACAAGCCGGTCCCTGTCCCCATTCCCGATCAATGACGCTGTTCTTCGCCGTCCTGACCCCGTTCGTGGGCGCAGCCCTGGTTGCGCCGGCGTCCCGCCTTGGACGCGTGCATTCCGCCTGGGCGGCGGGCGCGGTCACGCTGGCGGCGATACTCTGGCTGGCGCCTTCATTCGGCCTGCCGTTCGGCGGCCTCACGCTGATCCAGCAGCACGACTGGATCCCCGCACTGGGACTCAACCTCGCTTTCCGCCTCGACGGCCTGGCTCTGCTGTTCGCCGGGCTGATCCTCGGCATCGGCTTGCTGATCGTGCTATATGCGCGCTACTACCTGTCGGAGCGCGACAGCATGGGCCGCTTCTACAGCTACCTGATGCTGTTCATGGGCTCGATGCTCGGCATCGTGCTGTCTGAAAACCTGATCCAGCTCTTGATCTTCTGGGAACTGACCAGCCTGTCGTCCTTCCTCCTCATCAGCTACTGGCAGCACCGCGAGGAGGCGCGCCACGGCGCGCGCATGGCGCTGGCGGTGACCGGCCTGGGCGGCTTCGCGCTGCTGGGCGGCTTTCTGCTGCTCGGCCGCATCGTCGGCAGCTACGAGCTGTCCGACGTGTTCGCCTCCGGCGACCTGATCCGCGAACATCCGCTGTATGGGCCGACGCTGGCATTGATCATGCTCGGCGTGTTCACCAAGTCGGCGCAGTTCCCCTTCCACTTCTGGCTGCCGCACGCGATGGCCGCACCCACCCCGGTGTCGGCCTACCTGCATTCGGCGACCATGGTGAAGGCCGGCGTGTTCCTGCTGGCGCGGCTGTATCCGGCGCTGTCCGGCACCCCGGAATGGTTCTGGCTGGTCTCCGGCACGGGGCTCGCCACGCTCCTGCTCGGCGCCTACGTCGCGCTGTTCAAGCATGATCTGAAAGGCCTGCTGGCCTATTCGACCATCAGTCACCTCGGCCTCATCACGCTGCTGTTCGGCCTGTCGACCCCGCTCGCCGCGGTGGCGGGGGTGTTCCACATCATCAACCACGCCACCTTCAAGGCCTCGCTGTTCATGGCCGCCGGCATCATCGACCACGAGGCCGGCACCCGCGACATGCGGCGGCTGCATGGCCTGTGGAAGTTCATGCCCTACACCGCGACGCTGGCGATGGTGGCTGCCGCGGCGATGGCCGGGGTGCCGCTGTTGAACGGCTTCCTGTCGAAGGAAATGTTCTTCGCCGAGGCGATGCACATTTCCGCCGGCCACGTCGGCGGCTGGCTGCTGCCCGCGCTGGTAACGGTGGGGGGCGCGCTGGCGGTGGCCTACTCGCTTCGCTTCATCCATGACGTGTTCTTCAACGGCGAGCCGGTGGACCTGCCGCGCACGCCGCACGAGCCGCCGCGCTGGATGAAGGTGCCGGTGGAAATCCTGGTGGTGCTGTGCCTGGTGGTGGGCATCGCGCCCGCGCTCACCGTGGCGCCGCTCTTGGCGGTGGCGGCGGCCGACACGCTGCAGGCGCCGCTGCCCGACTACCATCTGGCGCTGTGGCACGGCATCAACCCGGCCCTGCTCATGAGCCTCGTCGCGCTGACCGGCGGCGCGCTGATCTACCTGGCACGAGGTCCGCTGACTGCCTGGCACGAGCGAGCCGTCGAACGCATCGACGCGCGCATCGTCTACAACGCGCTGCAGGATGCCTTGTTCGCGCTGGCGCGCGGCATCACCCGCCTGATCGATGGCGGCTCGCTGCAGCGCCAGGTGTTCTTCCTGCTGGCGGCCGCGCTGGTGCTGGGGATCGCACCGTGGCTGGCGGGCGGCACACCGCTGGCCGGCAGCCGCGACGGCCTGCCGCTCGACGCCGTCAGCCTCATCGCCGCCGGCACGCTGATCGTCGCCACGCTGGCCACCGTCCGGCTGCACCGGCAGCGCTTCGTCGCGCTCGTCACCCTCGGCGTGGTGGGACTGGTGGTGTCGCTCGCCTTCGTCAAGTTCTCGGCGCCCGACCTCGCTCTGACCCAGTTGTCGGTCGAGATCGTCACGATTGTTTTGTTGCTGCTGGCGCTCTACTTCCTGCCGCAGCATGCCGCGCCGGGGCACGACCGGGTGCGCGCCTGGCGCGACGGCGTGATCGCGCTCGCGGCGGGCGGCGGCGCCGCGGCGCTGGCGTGGGCGGTGCTGACCCGCCCCTACGACACCATCGCCGGCTACTTCCTCGCCAACAGCGTGCCGGGGGGCGGCGGCAGCAATGTGGTGAACGTCATCCTGGTCGACTTCCGCGGCTACGACACGCTGGGCGAGATCACCGTGCTGGCGCTGGCCGGGCTCGGCATCGTGGCGATGCTGCAGGGGCTGAAACTGCCGGCGCCGAGCCGCGACGAAGCCGGGCGTCTGTGGGACGCCGACGCCCACCCGGCGATCATGGCGACGCTCACCCGCATCCTGCTGCCGCTGGCGCTGCTGGTCGCCGCGTTCATCCTGCTGCGCGGCCACAACCAGCCGGGCGGCGGCTTCATCGCCGGCCTCATCACGGCGGTGGCGCTGATCGTGCAATACCTCGCCAACGGCGCGCAGTGGACGCACCAGCGCATGGCGGCTTCGCCTCCCTCTGATGAGACTTCTAACCATTCGACTAAGCCCGCAAGCGGGCAAGTCGCCGGTTATCCCCAACCCTCCCCCCAAATGGGGGAGGGGGCGAACGCTGAGCCCAAACCGATTTATGACAGCCACCCGCTGATCGCCTGGGGGCTGGCGGTCGCCGCCCTCACCGGGCTGGCGAGCTGGCTGTTCGGCTACCCCTTCCTCACCTCGACCTACGGCCACCTGCACTGGCCGATCGTCGGCGAATTCGAGCTGGCCTCGGCGATGGCGTTCGACCTCGGCGTTTTCCTCGTCGTCGTCGGCGCCACGCTGATGATCCTGCTGCAGCTCGGCGGCCTGCATCGCGCGGAGCAGCCGCGCAAGGAACCTCGCTGATGGAAGCCCTGATTGCCCTGGTCATCGGCGTGCTCACCGCGGGCGGCGTGTTTCTCGCGCTGCGCGGCCAGACCTTTCCGGTGGTGCTGGGACTCACCCTCATGTCCTACGCCGTCAACCTGTTCCTGTTCGTCATGGGCCGGCTCGCCATCGGCGTCCCGCCGGTCATCCGCGACGCCGCGGCAGGCTACACCGACCCGCTGCCGCAGGCGCTGGTGCTCACCGCCATCGTCATCAGCTTCGGCATGACCGCCTTCGTCATCGTGCTGGCGCTCAAAGCGCGTGCCGAACTGGGCAACGACCACGTCGACGGCCTGCAGCGCGAAGAGGACCGGAACGAATGAGCTCTGCCCATCTGCCCATCCTGCCGGTGGTGTGGCCGCTCATCGCCGGCATCGTGCTGCTGGCACTGCGCAACCGCAGCCTGGCATTGCAGCGCAGCGTCAGCCTCGTCGCCACCCTGGCGCTGGTTCCGCTGGCGATTGCACTGACTCAAACGTCCAGCGATGGCACTCATCTTGTCTATGCGCTGGGCAACTGGGTCGCGCCCTACGGCATCGTGCTGGTGGTCGACCGGCTGGCGGCGTGGATGCTGCTGACGACGTCCCTGCTCGCTGTATTTGCGCTGCTCTATGCCGTACAGGGAAGTGACCATAAAGGCCGCCACTTCCACGTGCTGTTCCAGCTGCAGCTGTTCGGGCTGAACGGCGCCTTCCTCACCGGCGACCTGTTCAACCTGTTCGTCTTCTTCGAGATCCTGCTGCTCGCCTCCTACGGCCTCCTGCTGCACGGCGGCGGCCGGCTGCGGGTGAAGGCGGGGCTGCATTACGTCGTCGTCAACCTGGCCGGCTCGACGCTGTTCCTGTTCGCAGTCGGCACGCTTTACGGGGTGACCGGCACGCTCAACATGGCCGACCTGGCGGTGAAGCTCGCTGCCACGCCGGCAGACAACCTGGCGCTGGTGCAATCCGCCGGCCTGCTGCTGTTCGGCGTGTTCGCGCTGAAGGCCGCGCTGCTGCCGCTCTACCTGTGGCTGCCCGCGGCCTATGCCCACACCAGCGCGCCGGTGGCGGCGTTGTTCGCCATCATGACCAAGGTCGGCGCCTACAGCATCCTGCGCGTCTACAGCCTGATGTACGGCGATTCCGCGGGGCCGGTCGCCAACCTGCTCGACGCCTGGCTGGCGCCGCTGGCGCTGGCCACTCTGGCGCTCGGCATGCTCGGTGCAGTGGCCAGCACCGCGCTCAAGCAGCAGGCGGCCTATCTGATGGTGGCCTCGATCGGCAGCCTGCTGCTCGCCTTCGGCCTCGGCAGCACGGATGCGATCGCCGCCGGCCTGTATTACCTCCCGCACACCACCTTCGCCGCGGCCGCGCTGTTCCTGCTGGCCGATTCGATCGGCCGCGCGCGCGGCGAACTCGCCGACCGCTTCGAGTCCGGCCCCGCGATGCCCGGTGCGCGCGCGCTGGGCGGGCTGTTCTTCGTGGTCGCCGTCGCCATCGCCGGCATGCCGCCGCTGTCGGGCTTCCTCGGCAAGTTCATGCTGCTCCGGGCCGCGCTCGACTCGCCGCTCATGCCCTGGGTGTGGAGCGTGGTGCTCATCACCGGACTGGCGGGCGTGATCGCGCTGGCGCGCAGCGGCAGCCTGCTGTTCTACCGTACCCACTCATCACATGAGCCGGTCTCGCTGACGCCGCCGACAAGCGCCGCGCTGGCGCCCGTCGCCGGCCTCCTGCTGCTGGTCGCCGGCCTGACAGTCTGGGCGGGGCCGCTGTCCGCTTACGCCAGCGCCACCGCGGCGCAACTGCTGCGGCCGCAGCAATACATCGAAGCGGTGCTGGGTGCTGCGCCAAGACCGCCCGAAGGGCGAGCGTCTGGCGGCGTGCCCCTTGCGGGTGCTGCGCCATGAGACGCCTGCTCCCCCACCCCCTGCTGACCCTCACCCTGGCCATCCTGTGGCTGCTGCTGGTCAACCAGTTCACCGCAGGCCACGTCGTGCTGGGCGCGCTGCTCGGCTGGCTGGTTCCATTCGTCACCTCGCCTTTCTGGCCCGAACCGATCCGCATCAGTCATCCGCTCGCGCTGCTGCGTTATCTGGTCGTGTTCATACTCGACATCGTGCGCGGCAGTTTCCAGGTCGCTTGGCTGATCCTGCTCGGGCCGGCGCGGCTGCGCCCGGCTTTCGTCGCAGTGCCGCTGGCACTCGAGACCGATCTCGCCATCAGCCTGCTGGCCAACACCATCTCGCTGACGCCGGGCACGGTGTCGGCGCGTTTGAGCGCGGACAAGCGCACGCTGATCGTGCACACGCTGGACACCGATGACGCCGATGCGCTGGTCGCCGAAATCAAGCGGCGTTACGAGGCGCCGCTCATGAAAATTTTTGAGGAAGGGAGTAAAGCATGCTGAGCACCGTCATCCCGATCGCCTATGCGCTGGTGAGCATGGCCTTCCTGCTGAGCTTCTGGCGCCTGCTCAGAGGCCCCGACGCGCCCGACCGCATCCTCGCGCTCGATACCCTGTACGTGAACACCATCGCGCTGCTGGTGCTGCTCGGCATCCATCTCGGCAGCGCCATCTATTTCGAGGCCGCGCTTCTGATCGCGATGATGGGCTTCGTCGGCACCGTGGCGCTGTGCAAGTACCTGCTGCGCGGCGACATCATCGAATAGGTTTCAACCAAAACCCCTCACCACAGAGGCACAGAGAAAACAATGGGCTGTAGGAAGACTTGCCGTTCCCCAACCGGTGAATGATGCGTACAGGACTTTTCCCTTGCTTTTGAACTCTGTGTCTCTGTGGTTAACCGCTTTTTAAATTAGACACCATGATCGACATCCTGCTTTCCCTGCTGATTCTCACCGGCGCGATCTTCACTTTCATCGGCTCGCTCGGGCTGGCCCGCCTGCGCGATTTCTACACCCGCCTGCACGGCCCCACCAAGGCCACCACGCTGGGCGTCGGCTGCCTGCTGATCGCCTCCGCCGTGGTGTTCAGCGTGCGCGAGCAAGGCGTCAGCCTGCACGAGGTGCTGGTCACGCTGTTCCTCTTCATCACCGCGCCGGTCTCCGCCCACTTGCTGGCCAAGGCGGCGCTGCACCTGAGGGTCGGATCGCTCGCCCCGACGCCGGCGCAGGACAACGACGCGCCGTCGGGCCCGGCCTGAGCTTCGGTCCGGAACATTCATGCCAAAAGCGATCAAACCCTTCATGCCGCGATCGCAATGCGATTGTGGTCGCGCCACTTCAAATACCCTCCACACGGGTTTATTTGCGTTTTTTCGTGCCCTTCGTGGTTATCCGGGCTTGACTTTCGGTCCCCCAACCGGGGCGCATCCGATTTTTCCGTCTAAAGTGAAGCCATGGCAAGCCTGC
>JAJYXA010000499.1 GCA_021791235.1 Pseudomonadota bacterium | reverse complement strand
CGGAAACGACAGCAGCAGTAGCACAATCCAACCAAAGCGCATGACATGGAACCTTTGTTAGTCTTGACGAATGTACCCGATGTTGCGGGCGCCGAGAAACTGGCGCACGCGCTGATCGAAAGCCGTGCGGCGGCGTGCGCGAACGTTTTGGCGGCGTGCCGCTCCATCTACCGTTGGCGGGGCGCGGTGGAATCGGCGGACGAAATCCCGCTGCTGATCAAAACCACCGTGGCACACTACCCGCTGGTCGAAGCGATCGTCCGCGCACATCACCCTTACGACGTACCTGAACTCATTGCCGTACCGATTACACACGGCCTGCCCGCTTATCTCGACTGGGTGGCCAAGGAGACTGAAAAGCATGACTAAGTGGATCCGTTTGCTCAGCGCACTGTTTGCAGTTGGGGGTGCGTTTGCGCATTTTCCAGTGGCCCATGCCGAAGAATTTCTCGACCCCGAAGTCGCGTTCAAGTTCTCGGCGCGGGCGCTGGATGCCAATACGCTGGAAGCGCACTGGCAGATCGCCGATGGCTATTACATGTATCGCGACAGGTTCAAGTTCGAAGTCGACGGCGCGACGCTGGGCACGCCGCTGAAGCCACCCGGCAAGGCGAAGCAGGACGAGAACTTCGGCACGGTCGAGACCTATCGCAAGGATGTGCGCATCGCGCTGCCGATCCAGCGCACCGCAGGCGCCACGTCGGTCACCCTCAAAACGGTGTCGCAGGGCTGCGCGGACGCCGGACTGTGCTACACCCCGCAAAGCGAAAGCGTCACGATCAAGCTGCCTGCTGCGGTAGCTGCCCCCGCAGCGCTCGCCCCGGCGCCCTCTGCGTCTGCCTCCTCTGCAGCGCCTTCCGCGCTCGACAGTCTGCGCAGCCTGGCGGGCGATTCGGGCATGCCTAAACTCCTGCCGCCGGACGAAGCCTTCCAGGTTTCCGCAGCCATGCCGGATGCGCAGACGGTCAAACTGGATTACACGCCGACTGCCAATACCTACCTGTATCGCGACAAGCTCGCCTTCGTCGTCAAATCGCCGGCCGATGTGAACGTGACGCGCGTCGACACCCCGGCGGGCGACGTCAAGGACGACCCGAGCTTCGGCCGCACCGAGGTGTATCACCGGAGTTTTTCGACCAGCCTCACGTTGTCGCGCGCACTGGCCGGCAACGAGAAGCTGGTGCTGGCAGCCACCTGGCAGGGCTGCAACGAGGCGGTCGGCGTCTGCTACCCCCCGATCAAGCATGACTTTTCCCTGGCGGCGAGCGGTGCCGCTGTGCCTGTTGCCGAGAGCGGCCCGGCGGCGACGCCGGCTGAGCCTGCCGTGGGCGAATCCGATACCTCGAAAATCGAGCGCGTGCTGAAGGGCGGCAGTTTCTGGGCGGTCGTCGCCACGTTTTTCGGCTTCGGACTGCTGCTGGCGCTGACGCCATGCGTGTTCCCGATGATCCCGATCCTGTCGGGCATCATCGCCGGGCAGAACAAGCAGCTCACCAAGGCCAGCGGTTTCCTGCTTTCGCTCGCCTATGTGCTGGGCATGGCCATCACCTACGCGCTGGCCGGCGTGGCGGCGGCCCTGTCCGGCACGCTGCTGTCGAACGCGCTGCAGAATCCGTGGGCGCTCGGCATCGGCGCAGGCATTTTCGTGCTGCTGGCGATGTCGATGTTCGGCTTCTTCGAACTCCAGCTGCCGAGCTTCATCCAGAGCAAGTTCTCCGATGCATCCAACAAGATGAAAGGCGGCAACTTCGTCGGCGTCTTCATCATGGGCGCGCTGTCGGCCGTGATCGTCGGCCCCTGCGTGGCGCCCCCGCTCGCCGCCGCACTCGCCTTCATTGCGCAGACCGGCAACACCACGCTGGGCGGCGTCGCGCTGTTCGTGCTGGCGCTGGGCATGGGCGTGCCCTTGCTGCTGGTGGGTCTGTCGGCGGGTGCCCTGCTGCCGCGCGCCGGCGGCTGGATGAATGCGGTGAAGTATTTCTTCGGCGTGATGATGCTGGCGATCGCCATCTATCTCGTTTCGCCCATCATCCCGGCCTGGATCAACATGCTGCTGTGGGCCGTGCTGCTGATCGCGTCCGCGATCTACCTGCATGCGCTCGACCCGCTGCCGGACAAAGCGTCGGGCTGGGCGCGCCTGTGGAAGGGCCTCGGCGTGGTGTTGCTGATCGGCGGGCTGTCGATCATTCTCGGCATGCTGGCCGGCAGCCGCGACCTGCTGCAGCCGCTCGACGTGTTCAAGGGCGGGGTGGTGGCCGGTACCGGCGGCGGCGCGATGGCGGCCGAGCCGGAAGGCCTGGCATTCGAGAAGGTGAAGAGCGTTGCCGAACTTGATGCCCGGCTGGCTGCGGCCAAGGCCGAAGGCCGTGCGGTCATGCTCGACTTCTATGCCGACTGGTGCGTGTCGTGCAAGGAAATGGAGCGTTTCACCTTCAAGGAACCCAAGGTCCAGGCGCGCCTGCACAAGATGGTCCTGCTGCAGGTCGACGTCACAGCCAACACCGACGCCGACAAGGCCTTGCTGCAGCGCTTCAGCCTGTTCGGCCCGCCCGGCCTCATTTTCTGGAATGGCGCGGGGGAGCAGTCGGATTACAAGGTGATCGGTTTCGAGAAATCCGACAAGTTCCTCGCCAGCATCGACGCCGCGCTGGGCAAGTAATTCAGCGCGGGCTGGCGAACCCCTGCGTGCGAAAGCGCGCAGGGGTTCGCCGTTTCAAGGCTGGCGGCGCAGCACTGCGATGGCGTCGAGCAGGGGCGTGACGACCGGCTGGATCTTGCGCCGCATCAGCGAGCCGATGGCGGTGGTCTTGAGGAAGATCGGCCGCACCGTGTCGGCGTCCACCGCAGCCAGGACGTCGAGTGCGGCGCAGTCCGGTTCCAGTTGCGGCGCGGCGGCGAGCAGCGCCGCGCGCGCTGTGGCGCGTGCGGCTTCGTCCGTTTGGCGCAGCGGCGCGCACCAGTTGGCCAGTGCGTTCAGCGTGTGGTTCACCACTTCCTGGATTTCCGGGCGGTCGAGAATCAGCGCGGTGGTGGCGAGGAAGGTCTGGCCTTGCCCTGAGAGCGCTTTCTCCAGCATCGTACTGTAGGGATTGCCGGCGAACTGCGGCACGCTGGCGTGGTCGGCGCGCTCGGTGCGCGGGTTCGGCAGCGTGTCGGGCTGCAGCTCGAGGAAGGGCACGTAATACGAATTGCGGCTGCTGCCGCGTTTCCACATTGCCAGCCGCTCGGCGTCCGTGAGCACGCCGGAGTACAGCATCACCGCGACGGTGTCGAGAATGCCGACGTCGTCCTCGTGCAGGAAGGCGAGGTGCTCGACCAGGAACTCGGCCAGCGTGCGGCCCATGCTTCCTTTACACACCACGTCGCGCATCAGCATCAGCCGTGCATTCTCGATGGTCGGCATGCACCACCAGGCGTAGCGCGCCAGTTCGTCGGTGAGCGCGGGCGAGTGCACCACCGCGACCACCGCCTCCTCTTCGGCAATCAATAACAGCTGCGCCAGGTGCTGGGTCGACAGCCCGGCCTGGGACTGGCGGGTCCAGCGCGTCAGATGCACCGGGTAGCCGCCGGGCGAGCCGAGCGCGTGGCCGGACAGCAGTTCGCGCACTCGTTTCAGATAGCGGTCGGAACGCTCGTTGGGCTTCAGCGGCACGCTCGCCTCACCCTGCGGTGTCAGCGCCCACAGCGTCATGTTCGACTCGTCGATGCGGACGGCTTTGAGCTCGGTATTGAAGAGAACGTTGAGGCGCAGTTCATCTTCGGGGGACAGCTCGTCGTTCATAGCGCCTTGAACACCTCGCGTGCGGCGGCGATGGTGGCGTCGATGTCGGCGTCGCTGTGCGCGGCCGAGACGAAACCGGCTTCGAATGCGGAGGGCGCGAGATAGATGCCGTGATCGAGCATCGCGTGGAAGAAGCGGTTGAACGTCTCCTTGTCGCTCTGCATCACTTCGGCAAAGCTGGCAGGCGGCTTCGCGGCGAAATACAGGCCGAACATGCCGCCGACCGAGTCGGCGCAGAAGGTAACGCCGGCGTCCTTCGCTGCAGCGTTCAGACCCTTCACCAGTTTTTCGGTACGGGCAGTGAGCGTCGCGTAGAAGCCGGGTTCGGAAATCGCGGCGAGCGTCGCCAGGCCGGCTGCCACCGCGACCGGATTGCCCGACAATGTGCCCGCCTGGTACACCGGGCCGGTGGGCGCCAGCGCGTCCATCACGTCCGCGCGGCCGCCGAAGGCACCGACCGGCATGCCGCCGCCGATCACCTTGCCGAGCGTGGTGAGATCCGGCTTGATGCCGAGCAGTTTCTGCGCACAGCCGAGGTCGACACGGAAACCGGTCATCACTTCGTCGAAGATCAGCAGGGCGCCGTGCTGATCGCACAGCCGGCGCATCGTCGTCATGAATTCGGCGGTCGGCTTCACCAGGTTCATGTTGCCGGCGAAGGGCTCGACGATGATGCAGGCGATCTCGCTGCCGATCTCGGCGAAGGTGCGCTCGAGCCCGGCGACGTCGTTGTAGTCGAGCACGAGGGTCTGCGCCGCGACTTCCGGCGGCACCCCGGCCGAGGTGGGATTGCCGAAAGTGAGCGCGCCGGAGCCGGCCTTCACCAGCAGGAAGTCGGCGTGGCCGTGGTAACAGCCTTCGAACTTGATGAACTTGCTGCGTCCCGTAAATCCCCTGGCCAGACGGATCGCGCTCATGGTCGCCTCGGTGCCGCTTGATACCAGCCGAACCTTCTCGATGCTTGGCACGAGCTCGATGATGCGCTTTGCGATGGTCAGTTCTGCCTCGCTGGGTGCGCCGAACGACAGGCCGTTGGCGGCGGCGTCCTGCACCGCCTTCACCGTGCCGGGGTGGGCGTGGCCGAGGATGGCCGGGCCCCACGAGCCGACGTAGTCGATGTATTCGCGGCCGTCGGCGTCCCACACGCGGGATCCCTTGGCGCGGCTGAAGAATACCGGGGTGCCGCCGACGCTCTTGAAGGCGCGCACCGGGGAGTTCACGCCGCCGGGGATGACTTTCTGGGATTGTTCGAAAAGTTCTTGGTTACGGGTCATTGTTCCGATTCCACTTCAAAGAGTTGATTCAGGTCGTGCGCGCTGGCACGGATGTCGGGGGCGTCGAACAGCGCCGACAGCACGGCGAGGCAGTCGGCACCGGCGTCGAGCAGTTGTGGCGCATTGGCGAGGGTGATGCCGCCGATGGCGACCAGTGGCATGTGGATGTGCGGTGCGGCCTCACGCAGCAGATCGAGGCTGGCGCGCGGCGCGGCCGGCTTTGTGGGTGACGGAAAAAAGCTGCCGAAGGCGATGTAATCCGCTCCCGCGGCCTGGGCCGCGTGCGCGAGCTCGAGGCTCTGGTAGCACGAAGCGCCGACGAATTTGTTTTTGCCGAGGATGATGCGCGCCTCGCGCAGGCTGCCGTCGTCGCGCCCCAGGTGCACGCCATCGGCGTCGGTCAAATCGGCCAGCCGCAGGTCGTCGTTGACGATCAGCGGCACCCTGAATTGGCGGCACAGCGCGACCAGTTCGCTCGCCTGCTCGTGCCGGCGGGCGACGTCGCCTGATTTGTCGCGGTACTGCACCGCGGCCACGCCGCCCGCCAAGGCCGCCCCGACCTGCTGCAACAGGCGTTCGGTATCTGCGGTTTCGGGGGTGATGGCATACACGCCACCCGGAAATTCAAGCATGGCGACGATCAGGCATTGCCTTCCGCCTGCCCATCCTGAGCCCAGAAGAAACGCTCGGGGATGTATTGGCCCATGCCGGGACGGAACGCCGCCTTCAGGGTTTCGTAGGTGAAATTCTGTGCATCGCGCACCGCCTGTGGCACGTCCTGGCCATAGGCCAGAGTGGCGGCGATGGCCGAGGCGAGGGTGCAGCCGGAACCGTGATAGCTGCCGGGCAGGCGGTCCCAGGCGTCGGTCTGCACGTGGCCGTTGGCGTCGTACAGGCTGTTCAATACGCGCGGCGTGGCCTCGTGGGTGCCGGTGATGAGCACGTACTCGCAGCCGAGGTCGGTCAGGTGCCTGGCGCAGGCGGCGAGATCGAGGTCGTCCTCGTCCGATTCGAACAGCGCCAGCCGCCGGGCTTCGTGGCTGTTGGGGGTGAGGATGCTGGTCTGCGGGATCAGCAGGTCGCGCATGGCGGCGATCATGTCGTCGGTGGCGAGTTCGTCGCCGCGCCCTGACGCCAGTACCGGATCGAGGATGACTGGAATGTCCGGGTAGTCGGCGAGGATCTCGGCGATGACCGCGATCGATTCGGGGCTGCCCAGCATGCCGAGCTTGAACGCCGCCACCGGGACGTCTTCCAGCAGCATGCGCGCCTGGTCGGCTACCCACTCGGAGTCGATCACCAGGATCTCGTCGACGCCGGCCGTGTCCTGCACCGTGATGGCGGTGATCACCGACAGCGGGTGGCAGCCCATGCTGGCCAGCGTCAGCAGATCGGCCTGGATGCCTGCACCGCCGGTCGGGTCGGACGCGGCGAAGCTGAGCACCAGCGGCGGCGTGGGCTTGGGGGAGAAGATAGGCGGCATGGCGTCACTGCTTTAAAATCAATCTCCAATTTTAGCCGATTCCCCTTGCCCCCATGTCCGAAACCCCCGAATACAAAAGCTGGATGTGCCTGATCTGCGGTTACATCTACCACGAGGAAGCCGGTGCACCCGACGACGGCATCCCGCCGGGCACGCGCTGGGAAGATGTTCCGATCAACTGGACCTGTCCCGATTGCGGCGCGCGCAAGGACGATTTCGAGATGGTGGCGTTTTAGGGCATTTTGTTGATTTCGTTCAAGAAAAATCTGGACTGGTACGTTATTGCAGGGGAAGTGAGTGGGTTGTGACACGCGCGGCATCATCGTGAGGCAGCCTGCCCATGGTGGGATGAGACGGCGTTGAAAAATAACATTTAATTAGGAGACGATAATGATTATGCGGTGGATTACAGCGTGGGTCCTGCTTGTTTTCTCGGCAAGCGTATGGGCGATTTCCCCCTATATCCAGGGGGATTCGGTGAAGGGCGGCAGCGTGCAGGCGGCGGCGGCAGCGGTCGAGTCCAAGCTCAAGGGTGGCGGTTTCAAGGTGATCGGCAAATATTTCCCCAAAACCCTGGCGGGGTATGGCGTGGTCATCGCGACCGACGATGCCATGCTCGATGAGGTGGGCTCGGTGGGGGGCAATGCCATCCTGGGCGCGGCGATTCGCGTGGGGGTGAAGGCCGACGGCAGCGTGGTGTACACCAATCCCGACTACTGGTATCGCGCCTATTTCCGCAAGGGGTTTGCCAAGAAGGAGGAGGCGGTCAAGGCCCTGCAAACGCGCCTGCAGGATGCGCTGGGGGCGGGCAAGGGCGTGGGCGGTGACGAATCCGCCGGCAGCCTGAGCAACTACCGCTACATGATCGGCATGGAGCGCCTGGATTCGTACAAGAACAAGCTGGCCGAATATGGCAGCTTTGCCGAGGCGGTGAAGACCGTGCGCGAGAATCTGGCCAAGGGCACGGGCAAGACGACCAAGGTCTACGAGATCGTGATGCCGGATCGCAAACTGGCCGTATTCGGCGTTGCGATGAACGACGGCGAGAACAGCGACGGCGACTGGATCAAGAAAATCGACATGCAGAACAGTATCGCCGGCCTGCCCTACGAGATTTACGTGGTCGACAAGGAGGTCGAGTCGCCGCATGGCCGCTTCCGCATCGCCTTGGCGTTCCCGGATGTGGGCATGGGGCAGTTCATGCGGATCTCTTCCCTGCCGAGCACCATCCTCGAAACCATGAGTGCGGTGGCCGGGGTGGAGAAAAAATCCAGCGGGGAGTCCTGGCAGCAGTAAAGATTTCGCTCCATGGCGAGCAAAAAGGGCGTTGCGTAGCAACGCCCTTTTTGTTTGCTGCCCGTCCCCTGCGGCGTTCAGGCACTAAAGAAGCCCGAACCGGTGCCGTAATGTTTACCACACAGGGGGGTGGCACGTGCCGCCTACCCGAGACCCTGCTGGAGAAACGTGTGGATAACGAAGCATTGAAAGGCGTCAAGGTGATGGTCATCGATGACAGCAACACCATACGCCGCAGCGCGGAAATCTTTCTGAACCAGGCAGGCTGCGAGGTCATCCTGGCGCAGGATGGCTTCGACGCGCTGGCCAAGATCACCGACCATGAACCGGACGTGGTGTTTGTCGACATCATGATGCCGCGACTCGACGGCTACCAGACCTGCTCGCTGATCAAACGCAATGCCAAGTATCGCACCACGCCGGTCATCATGCTGTCGTCCAAGGACGGGCTGTTCGACCGTGCGCGTGGCCGCATGGTGGGATCGGACGAATACCTGACCAAACCGTTTACCAAGGACACGTTGCTGACGGCGGTGCGCGAGCACGCGTGCGCGGGCGCTTAATTTTTTTCGAGGAGCATAGATATGGCGATCAGCCGAATTCTGGTTGTGGATGATTCCCCCACCGAGCGCTTTTTCCTGTCCGAGTTGCTGGTCAAGAACGGCTATCTGGTCAGCATGGCCGAAAGCGGCGAGGAAGCCGTAGCGCAGGCCAAGCAGACCCTGCCCGACCTGATCGTGATGGATGTCGTGATGCCCGGCATGAACGGCTATCAGGCGACCCGCATGATCACCAAGGAAGACGCGACCAAGCATATCCCGGTCATTATGTGCACCACCAAGGGTCAGGAAACCGACAAGGTGTGGGGCATGCGCCAGGGCGCGAAAGCCTACCTGGTGAAGCCCGTGAAGCCGGAAGACCTGCTGTCGCAAATCAAGGCGCTGGGCTGAGCACTCCACCATGGCCAAGAAATTCAATCTGCGCGAATTTCAGACCCAACTTTCGCAGCAGTTGCAGGCGGCGGCCAGTCGCGACAATTCCGGCTCCCGGTTGGGTTTCCGGGTGGGCGACGTGAACTGGCTGGTGAGCCTGTCCGACACCGAGGAAGTGATCCCGGTGCCGCCCATCGTCAAGGTGCCTGGCGCGCGTCGATGGTTTCGCGGCGTTGCCAACATCCGCGGAAATCTGTTTGCGGTGAGCGATTTTTCCGATTTCATGGGGCAGGGCGTGACGCCCGACCATGCCGACTGCCGCCTGCTGATTCCGCACCATGATTTCGGCGTCAACGCGGCCCTGCTGGTGCGCAGCACCCTGGGCCTGAAAAACATCAACCGTTACCAGCTGCGCAACGCGCACGCGGCGCATCCCTGGATCGCGCGCCAGTATGCGGACGAGGCGGGTGCCGACTGGTGCGACATGGACTTCGGACAATTGCTCGGCAATGCCGAGTTTCTCAAGGTCGAAGCGCAGATCGGCAACTGATTGATCATTAAAACCGGGCGCACTGGCGCCGATGAGGAAGGACTGGAGCGATGAACATGGCAATCACGATGAATGGCCTAAAAGGATTGGCGGGCCGCATGACGGGAAAGGTCACGGGAAAAGGCGGGGGCGAACACACCACCCTGATCATGCAGACCGTGCGCAAACTGGCGGACAAGGAGCCTGGCAAGGCGCCCCTGATCGGCAATTTGCCCGTCGAAAAGCAATATCTCTATACCGGCGGCACACTGATTATCTCCTTGCTCCTGGCCGCCGGATTCACCATCTACAGCTCGATCCAGATCAACAACCGTACCGGTTACGAAACGCGGGCGGGCGAACTGAAGGTGCTGTCGCAGCGCCTGCCGCTGACCGCCCAACAGTCCGTTCTGGGTAATGCCGCAGCCTTCAAGAAGCTGGCGGCTGGAAAAACCAGCTTTGAAGCGACCCTGAAGGGCTTGGCCGAAGGCGACGATACGGTGCCCGCGTCCAGCGGCGCGGCGCGCGCAACGCTGGATAAAATTGACGCACAGTGGAAGAAGTTCAACCCGCAGGTCGCTCAGATCCTGTCGCAACAGAAAAACCTGGTGGCGATGAGCGTAAACATCAAACGCATTAACGACCTGAGCGTCGATCTGCAGGAGGTGGCCGAGCAGCTCGCCAGCCAGCTGGCTGATTCGGGCGCCAGCGTGCGCGAGGTGTCGCGCGCCAACCATCTGGTCATGTTGAGCCAGCGTCTGCCGAAAAACGCCAACCTGCTGCTGTCGGCCGAACTGATCGACCCGGCCGTGGTGATGCAGCTGGAGAAGGACACGACCTCGTTCCGCGACACGGTGCAGGCATTGATGACAGGCGGAGCCAGCCGCAACGAAGACAGCATGGCGACGCTGGAAGATCTCGGAAGCAACATGGGTGACATGGTCGAGGTGGTGGGCGCGGTGCTGGCCAACACGCAGCCGCTGTTGCAAGCCAAGGTCTCGGCCAAAAACCTGTTCACCGGCAGCGATACGCTGCTTGCCGACACCGACCAGCTGTCGAAGGACTATCAGTCCATCGGCGGTGCCGGTTATCTGCTGGCCGCCCTGTTCGGCCTGCTGGCGATCGGCTCGCTGGTGATGCTGGGACTGGTCAACATCAACGAGACCAAGTCGCGGGCGCGCAAGAGCGAAGAGGAAAACGGCCGCAACCAGGAAGCGATTCTGCGTCTGATGGACGAACTCGGTGAACTCGCCGAAGGCAACCTCACCATCAACGCCAGCGTGACCGAGGACATCACCGGTGCGGTGGCCGACTCGATCAACTACACGGTGGAGGAGTTGCGTACCCTGGTGCGCGGGATCAACAATGCCGCGCAGCAGATGGACCAGGCCGCCAGCCAGGCGAGCCAGGTGTCCGATTCGCTGCAACAGGCGGCACACCGTCAGACGGTGGAAATCGAGGGAACCTCGGCTGCGGTGGTGAGCCTGGCGCAATCAGTGCAGCAGGTGTCGGGCAACGCCGCCGAGTCCGCCCGTGTGGCCGAACAATCGCTGGCGGCTGCCGAGAAGGGCCAGCAGGCGGTGGCCAACGCCATTGCCAGCATGAACGGCCTGCGCGAACAGATCCAGGAAACCTCGAAGCGAATCAAGCGCCTCGGCGAATCATCGCAGGAGATCGGCGAAATCGTCGAACTGATTTCCGACATTACCGAACAGACCAACGTGCTGGCGCTCAACGCCGCCATTCAGGCCGCATCCGCGGGCGAGGCCGGTCGCGGCTTCTCGGTGGTGGCGGAAGAAGTGCAGCGGCTGGCGGAACGTTCGGCCGATGCGACCAAGCAGATCGCGGCGATCGTGAAGACCATTCAGTCGGATACCCACGATACCGTGGCGGCGATGGAGGTCTCGACCCAGGGCGTGGTCGAAGGCGCCAAGCTGTCCGATGCGGCAGGCCAGACGCTGGCTGAGATCGGCGACGTGTCGAAGAAGCTGGCCGGCCTGATCGCCGACATTTCCTCGGCCACGCAGAGCCAGGCGGAGTCGACTGCCAAGGTGGCCGAAACCATGCAGGACATCAAGTCCATTTCGGCACAGACCAGCAGCGGCACGCAACAAACTGCCGACTCGATCGGCGGCATGAAGCAGCTGGCTCAGGATCTCAAGAACTCGGTTGCAGGCTTCAAGCTCGCCTGATCGGGACTGACCATAACCTAAAGCGGTCAGCCGACCCAGGCCAAGCAAACAACGTCAGGAACACACACCATGAGCGCCTTACTCGATTACGATACCGGCCCGTTGAACTGGGTGCGAGGGGACATCGATGCCGCCCTGCAAGCCGCCCTCGGGCGCGTGCAGGCCTACGGCGTGGATGTCGACCTCACCAATGCCCTGCGCCTGGCAGCCGACGATGCGCACCAGGTGACCGGCGCGCTTCGCATGGTGGGCCTCGAAGGCGCGGCCACCCTCGCAGGTGCACTCGAGTCCACCCTGGGCGACATCAACGAGAATCGCATGCAGGCGAACGACGAAGTGTTGCGCGCCTTGCGCAATGCCATCGAAGGCCTGCAGCGCTGGGTCAAGGACCTGGCCGACGGACGCGGCAGCGGCGAACTGGCGCTGTTCCCCCTCTACAAGCGCTTGCGCGAACTGCAAGGTGCGGAGCGGGTGTTCGAAGGCGAACTGTTTTTCCCCGATCTGCGCACGCGGGCGCACGGCAAGGCGGCCAACGATGCGATGACGCAGGAGGCGCTGGCGGCTGAAGTCAAAACCGCGCGCAGCCTGTTCCAGCGCGGCCTGCTGGCCTTCCTGCGCAATATCGAGGCGGAGCAGGGGCTGAGGCGGATGCGCGACGCACTGGCTGCAATCGAACGCATTGCACCCTCGCAGGCCTCGCAAACCTTCTGGTGGGCCTGCGTCGGCTTTGTCGACAGCCTGATCGCACGTGGCGTCGAAGCCGATTTCCATGTCAAGCAACTGCTCGCGCGCGTTGATCTGCAAATGCGCCGCCTGATGGAGGGCTCGCCCCAGGTTGCCGAGCGCCTGCTGCGCGACGCCCTGTTCTTCGTGGCGAAAAGCCAGACGCTGGATGGCCGCGCCGCCGAAGTCCGCGCGACCTTCGGCCTCGATCGCTATCTCCCCGGCCGCGGCATGCTCGACCCCGAAGCACTGGCGCGCATGCGCCCGGTGCTGGATGCCCTGCAGACGAGCCTCAAGGCGGCGCGCGATAGCTGGCACGCCTATGTCGAGGGCGATGCCGCCCAGCTACCGCAATTCCTGGCCCACCTGGAACGCATGCTGCCGCAGGCGCAGATGCTGGACGCCAGCAGGCTGAAGCTCTTGCTGGACGAACTGGCGGCGGCGGCCGCTGCAACGGCAGGTCGTGAAGGCGACGCGCGCGAACAGATGGACCTGGAAGTCGCGTCCACCTTGCTGTTCATGCAGAACGCCGTCGACCAGGAAGATGTCCTGCACAGCGACTTCGCCGCCCGCGCCGAAAGCCAGCAGGCGCGCCTGCGTGCGCTGATCGAAGGCCGCGAAATGCCGGCCAATGTCGTTGATTCCAGCAACCAGCGCGAAGCCGAACGCGACATGCTGGTGCATATGGCGCAGGAAGTCGGCCAGAACCTGAAACAGATGGAAGAGGCACTGGATGCCTTCTTCCGCGACGCCGGCGAGCGCGAGGCGCTGGCCGGCTTGCCCGCGCTGGCACAGCAGGCGCAGGGCGCACTGACCATGCTCGAATTGCCCGACGCCGCGAGCCTGCTTGGCGCAGCCACCGCCACCGTGCAATCGTTTGCTAGCGAGGGTCATCCCGACGAGGCAACCCAGCAGCGTCTGGCCGATGCCTTCTCCAGCCTGGGGCTGTATATCGAATCCTATTGCGCCGGCCGTGCCGACGCCGTCAGGATCCTGCGTCCCGTGCTGATCGAATTCGGCGTGATCGATGCCGATAGCGTTGACGAAAGCGCGTTCGAGGACACGGTCGAATCCGGCTTGCCCGCGCGCAAGGCCGGTGTGCAGGAGAGTTATGTGGCGTGGCGCGATCAACCTGACGACGCCACAAAAAAAAAATTCCTTGATACGCTGACTGAGCTCAATCGCGATGCCGAACTGATCGACGATGCCACGCTGAAACAACAGACGCGCGCCGCGCTCGATTCCTGCAAGGATGCGCTAGCAGCGCCGCAGGCGCTAGATGCCGACATCGCCGCTCTGACTGGCCTGGCGTTGCCCGACCGGGCAGCACTCGATATTCCGCTGAAGATCGAAGAGGTTGCCGAGCCGGTTGCCGAGGCTGTCCTGTCGACGTTCGCCGAGGCGGCGAACGAACCGGTTGAACTTCCTGTCGCCGAAACAGCGGCGCCCACCTACAGTGCAATGGTCGAAATTGTGCAGCCGGCGTCCGAACCGGCCGAGCCGGAGGTGGTCACAGATGCAGCCGTCGACAACGCTCCTGTCGAGGACATGCTCCTGGTTTCGATTCCCGAAGAATCCGAGGCGGAACTGCTGGAAATCTTCCTGGAAGAAGCCAACGAGGTGCTGGTGACGCTGGGTGAGGCCTGCGAGGCCTGCCAGAGCAACCCCGACGACCAGGCGTCCCTTACGGTCATCCGCCGCGGCTTCCACACGCTGAAGGGCAGCGGGCGCATGGTCGGGCTGAACGAGCTGGGCGAAACCGCGTGGCGGCACGAGCAGTTGATGAACGGCTGGCTGGCCGAGAAAAAGCCGGCCAGCGGCGACCTGTTGCGTCTGGTCGGGCGTGCCCGGGGGGTGTTCCAGGACTGGGTGAACGCGCTGCAGGCCAATCAGCCCGCGAATCTGCCGGTTCCCGCCCTGCTGGCGGCGGTCGAGCGCGTAGCACAGGGACAGCCGCTGGATGTGGCGCCGGTTCAGGCTGCTGCTCCGGTCGAGCATGTTGCCGAAGCGCCGGCTGCGAATGCGCCGGACTTGTCCGGAATGGTTGCCGAAATCGGGACGCCGGCAGAAGCCGAGGCGGTAGTGGAAACCGACGTGACAGCCGTTCCGGAGGTCGAGGCGGTGGCCGCAGTCGAAGTGGACGTTGCGGCCGATACCGAAGCGGAAAGCGATTGGCTGGTCCTGTCAGCGACCGAACCCGTTGTCGAGCATGAGGACGCATTCGCCGCACTGGAAACTGAGGCGGCCGATGATGCCGAGGCCGCCGCCGCTGAAACTCCGGTCGAGTTGGTCGGGCACGCAGGCAGCGAAGCGAATGCCGATGCCGCATCGATCATGGTGGACGACGTTCAGCCTGAAGCCGAAGAGGCACGGTTTGAGCTGCCCGTGCCTGAGGTGGGTGCGATCATCGAATATGCAACGCCTGTGGCGTCGTCTGGTATTGAGCCAGCCGTCCAGGAAGGTGCCGATGCGATGCACGCGGAAACGCATGCAGAACTTGCGGCCCCGCAAGGCGACGCCGAATCGCTTGGCGCTGAATCCCACGTGGAGCCGCCGGACGAGATCTGCATCGGACCGGTTTGTCTCTCCACCGGCCTCTACGAAATTTTCATGACCGAAGCGCATCAGCGCTTGGCGGTATTGAGCGAAGAGGCCGAACGCCATGCCGAGGTTGCGAACAGCGCGGTCAGCGAGCATGCGCGCCGTGCGATTCACACCCTGGGCGGGATTGCGGGGACTGCCGGCATCACTGCCTTGTCCGAGTTG
>JAJYXA010000568.1 GCA_021791235.1 Pseudomonadota bacterium | reverse complement strand
GGTGGCGCGCAGCATGAAGCGTCCGGTCTCCAGCGCGCGCAATTGGGCGATCTCCAGTTGCTGCGGCTGCGCCAGCGAGTGGCCGAACCAGGCGGTGTTGGAGAGATTGATGAGCAGCGTCGCGCCAGGGACGGCGCGGATGATCTCGTCGCCGAACAGATCCTCGTAGCAGATGTTGGGCATCACGCGCTGGCCGGCCAGCGACAAGGGCGGCTGGTCGGCGGGTCCGGCGGTGAAGTCCGTCATCGGGATGTGCATCAGGGCGAGGAACCAGGAGAAGCCGGCCGGCACGTACTCGCCGAAGGGCACCAGGTGCGACTTGGCGTAGGCGCCGAGCGGCGCGCCGGCTTCGAGCCCGACCGCGGCATTGGTATAGCCGCCGCTCCGGGTGCGCACCACGACGCCGGCCAGCACCGGGCCGTTCTGCGTCAGGAGACGCAGATAGCCGGCCGGCAGCTCGTCGAAGAACACCGGCAGCGCCGTCTCCGGCAGGACCGTGAGCTCTGCCGGATGCTCGCGCGCCAGGCGGGCGTAGGTGGCGAGCGACTGCTGCAGGCGTTCGGGATCCCACTTCATGCTCTGCGCCACGTCTCCCTGCAGCAGGCTCACGGTCAGCGGCGCGCCGACCGGATGGGTCCAGTCCATCAGGTACAGGAGTCGGCCGCAGGACAGCAGCAATACGACGGCCAGGAGCTGGCGCCAGTTGCGCGAAGAGGAGGGTGGCGGGATGAGCAGCGCGGCGATCGAGGCCGCGATCAGGATGGCGACGAAGCTCACGCCATAGACGCCGAAGCCCGAAGCGTAGCCGGCCAGCGGACTTCCCGGCGCCTGGGAATAGCCCAGCGAGAGCCAGGGAAAGCCGGTCATGAGCCAGCCGCGCAGCCATTCCGTGAGCGTCCAGGCGCCGGCTGCGAAGAGCGCGTCGCGGCCGACGGCCCCGCTCTTGAAGCGCGCGAACAGCCAGCCCGCCAGCGCCGGATAGAGCGCCAGATAGGCACAGAACAGCAGCGTCGCCAGCGCCGCCAGCGGTGCATCCATGCCGCCGAACTCGTGCATGCTGACATAGACCCAGGAGACGCCGGCCAGGAAGAAGCCCAGTCCCCAGAAGAAGCCCAGCAGTGCTGCGCGGCGCGGGCCGGCCCGCCGCCACAGATTGATGAGTAGCGCCAGGGTGACGAGCGGCAGCGGATAGACGTGGAAGGGAGCGAAACCGAGAACGCTCGCCGCCCCCAGGAACAGGGCGAAGAGCGGCACGGGCAGGGGCAGCCGGCGGACGAGACTACTCATCAAGCGCGATGGCGCGCTGCGGATCGACCAGCAGCGTATGCACGCGCCGGCTGTCGGCGCGCAGCACCTGGATGCGCAGGCCGCCCAACTGCAGCGTCTCGCCGCGCTTGGGCAGGCGGCCCAACTGCCGGATGACCAGACCGCCCAGGGTGTCCAGCTCTTCGTCCGAGAAATCCGTGCCGAAGGCGGCGTTGAAATCGGCGATCTCGGTGGCGGCCTTGACCCGATAGCGGCCGGAGTTGTCGAGCACGATGTTGTCGGCGGCCTCGTCGAAGTCGTACTCGTCCTCGATGTCGCCGACGATCTGCTCGAGCACGTCCTCGATGGTCACCAGGCCGGCGACGCCGCCGTATTCGTCCACCACGATCGCCATGTGGTTGCGCGAGACGCGGAACTCGCGCAGCAGGACGTTGAGCCGCTTCGACTCCGGAATGAACACCGCCGGCCTCAGGGTGTCGCGCAGGTCGAATTCCTTGCCGGCGAAATAGCGCAGCAGATCCTTGGCGAGCAATATGCCGATCACGTCGTCGCGGTTCTCGCCGATCACCGGAAAGCGCGAGTGCGCCGCCTCGATGGCGAACTCGGTGATCTTCTCCGGCGTGTCCGCGATGTCGACGACGTCCATCTGGGCGCGCGGCACCATGATCTCGCGCACCTGGATGTCGGACACCGAGAGCGCGCCCTCGATGATCGACAGCGCGTCGGCATCGAGCAGGTTGCGTTCGAAAGCGGTGTGCAGCAGTTCGAGCAGTTGCTCGCGGTCTTCCGGCGCGCGCGTCAGCAGGGCAGAGAGCCGCTCGAACAGGGTGGGACGACTGGGAGCTTCCATAGGGTCAGGTTTGATCAGCGGCGGTCACGCAGCATCCGCGACGGAGTAGGGATCGGGGTAGCCGAGGCGGGCGAGTATCCCGCGTTCCTGCTCTTCCATCGACGCTGCATCGGCGTCGGTTTCATGGTCATAGCCTTGTAGATGGAGCATACCATGCACCACCAGATGGGCGAAGTGGGCCTGCCCGGTCTTGCCCTGGGCGCTTGCCTCGGCCAGCGCCACCGTCGGGCAGAGCACCAGATCCCCGGCCATTTCCGGCGGCGGCGCATAGGGGAAGGAGAGCACGTTGGTGGCGGTGTCCTTGCCGCGGTAATCGCGGTTGAGCCGCCGTCCCTCGTCGACATCGACGAAGCGTATCGTCACCATCGCGTCGCTCTCCTGCGCCGCGCGTACCCAGCGGCGCAGCTGTGCCCGAGAGGGTAGCCCGGCATCGTTGCAGGCGTATTGCACGGTCAATGAGAGCCCCCCCCCCGGCCCCCGCCCCGAGGGCGGGGGTGACGGGGGTTCGTCCCTGCGGGACTCCATGTCTGACGCTGCGCCGCGCTCGGGGCGGCCCTTCGCGCGGCGGCCCGGCGGCGGGGCCAGCCCAGCCCGCGGCTTCGGCTCACTTCTGCTCATGCTTCTCGTAGGCGGCGACGATGCGCGCGACCAGCGGGTGACGCACCACGTCCTCGGCGAGAAAATCGGTGAAGGCGATGCCGCGCACTTCCTTCAGGATCTCGCGCGCCTCGATCAGGCCGCTCCTCTGGCCGCGGGCGAGGTCGATCTGGGTGACGTCGCCGGTGATCACCGCCTTGGCGCCGATGCCGATGCGCGTCAGGAACATCTTCATCTGCTCGGGCGTGGTGTTCTGCGCCTCGTCGAGGATGATGAAGGCGTGGTTCAGCGTGCGCCCGCGCATGTAGGCGAGCGGCGCCACCTCGATCGCCTGGCGCTCGAACATCTTGCCCACCTTGTCGAAGCCCATCAGGTCGTAGAGCGCGTCGTAGAGCGGGCGCAGATAGGGATCGACCTTCTGCGACAGGTCGCCGGGCAGAAAGCCCAGGCGCTCGCCCGCCTCCACCGCCGGCCGGGTCAGGACGATGCGGCTGACCAGGTCGCGCTCAAAGGCGTCCACCGCGCTGGCCACCGCGAGATAGGTCTTGCCGGTGCCGGCCGGGCCGATGCCCAGCGTGATGTCGTGCTCCTGGATCTGGCGCAGGTACTGCGTCTGGCGCGGCGTGCGGCCGTGCAGGTCGGCCTTGCGGGTGAGCAGTCCCGGCGCCGGCTGGGCCGGCTGGCTGCGATTGGCGAGTTCGACCAGGCCGAGCTGCACCTCGTCGATGGTCAGCGGCGCCTGGGCCAGTTCGTAGAAATGGCGCAGCGCGGCGGCCGCCGCTTGCGCGGCGGCGCCGCTGACCCGGAAGCGTTCGCCGCGCCGGCCGACCACCACGTCGTAGGCGGTCTCGATCTGGCGCAGGTTCTCGTCGAGCGCGCCGCAGAGATTCGCCAGGCGGGCGTTGTCCGCCGGGTCGAGCACCACGTCGAGCGGCCTGATCTTCATGCGTCCTCCCGGGCTTCCAGCCATTCGCCGCGCAGCGTGTGCGCCATCGCGGCGGTGATCTCGACCTCGGCGTAGCCGCCGATCAGCCGCGCCGGACCGGCGAAATTGACCACCCGGTTGCAGCCGGTGCGCCCGGCGAGATCCGTCGGGTTCTTTCGGGCGGGCCCCTCGACCAGCACGCGCTCGACCCCGCCGGCCATGCGCTTCCTGGCGGCCAAGTCCTGGGCCTCGATCTTCTGCTGCAGGCGCGCGAGGCGTTCTTCCTTGACCTCCCGGGACGTATCGTCGGCCAATGCCGCCGCAGGCGTGCCCGGGCGCGGGCTATAGACGAAGCTGTAGGAATCGGAAAAGCCCAACTCGTCCACCAGCTCCAGGGTCGCCTCGAAGTCGGCGTCGCTCTCGCCGGGGAAGCCGACGATGAAGTCGGAAGACAGCGACAGTCCCGGCCGCACCGCGCGCAGCCTCCTGACGATGCTCTTGTATTCGAGCACGGTGTAGCCGCGCTTCATCGCGGCGAGCACGCGGTCGGAACCCGACTGCACCGGCAGGTGCAGATGCGAGACCAGCTTGGGCACGCGGCCATAGACCTCGATCAGGCGGGCGGTCATCTCGCGCGGATGCGAGGTGGTGAACCGGATGCGCAGGATGCCGGGCATCTCGGCCAGGGTCTCGATCAGGAAGGCGAGGTCGACCTCGGCGTCTGCGAGCCGGCCGCGGTAGGCATTGACGTTCTGCCCGAGCAGGGTGACTTCCTTGATGCCCTGCGCCGCCAGGCCGGCCACCTCGGTCAGCACGTCCTCGATCGGCCGCGAGACCTCCTCGCCGCGGGTATAGGGGACGATGCAGAAGCTGCAGAACTTGGAGCAGCCCTCCATGATCGAGACGAAGGCCGCGCCGCCCTCGACCCGGGCGTGCGGCAGATGGTCGAACTTCTCGATCGAGGGAAACGAGATGTCGATCTGGGGCAGACCGCTGGAACGGCGATCTTCGATCAGCTGCGGCAGGCGATGCAGGGTCTGCGGTCCGAACACGACATCGACGTAGGGTGCGCGCCTGACGATCGTCTCCCCCTCCTGGCTCGCGACGCAACCGCCGACGCCGATCACCAGATCGGGCCGGCCCTCCTTCAGTTGCCGCAGCCGGCCCAGGTGATGGAAGACGCGCTCCTGGGCGTTCTCGCGCACCGAGCAGGTATTGAACAGGATGATGTCGGCGTCGTCCGGACTGTCGGTGGCCTCCGTGCCGTAGGCGGCATGGAGCACGTCGGCCATCTTCTCCGAATCGTAGTCGTTCATCTGGCAGCCGAAGCTGCGGATATAGAGTTTCTTCGCCATTCAGGGAGCGGCGGCTTCTTCTGCCGTCAGCACCCAGACGCGGATGATCTGGCCGTCGGGATCGATCAGGTATTTCACCAGCAGCGGCCGGCGTATGCTGTCCGAGAGGATGATGCGGTTGTTCTGGTCGCGGATCTGGACGCCGGGCGCGAAGCGCAGCTCGGTGCCGTCGATCCGGGTCTGCCCCTGCCAGGGCGGCTGCATTTCGCCCCGCTGCGCCGCGGCGGGGATGGTGCGGAACACGCCCATGGCCGCCGGCGCCTGCTGGGCATCGGCGGCCGGCGTCGCGGTGCACAGAACGGCGCCGAGCAGGACGGACATCAGAAGTTTCATGCCGCCATTATAGCAAGCGGGGGCCGGCGACCCGCCGGCCGGCTCAATCACGTCCGGCTCAATCGGGCCTGACCGCGCGGATCGCGGCGCGCAGCGTCTCGGCCATCCGCCCGAGCTCGGCCGCAGTCGAGATGAACGGCGGCCCGAAGGCGATGGTGTCGCCGGTGACGCGGAACAACTGGTCGTTCTGGAAGCCGTGCTCGAACACGCGGAAGGCGCGCAGGCCGGGCTGGCCGGGGAAGGGCTCGAGATCGACCCCGGCGGTCAGGCCGAAGTTGCGCACATCCGCCACGCCGGGCTCGCCGCGCAGCTCATGCACCGCCGCCTCCAGCACCGGCTCCAGTTCGCGGGCGCGCTGGAACAGCCCCTCCTGTTCGTAGAGATCGAGGGCGGCGAGCCCGGCGGCGGCGGCGATCGGATGCCCCGAGTAGGTGTAGCCGTGGAACAGCTCGGTCGCGTATTCGGGCGCCTCCGCGCTCATGAAGGCCTCGTAGATGTCGCCCCGGACGATGACCCCGCCCAGCGGAATGGTGCCGTTGGTCACGCCCTTGGCGAAGGTGATCAGGTCGGGCACGACGCCCAGGCGCTGCGCGCCGAAACTCGCGCCCAGCCGGCCGAAGCCGGTGATCACCTCGTCGAAGATCAGGAGGATGCCGTGCCGGGTGCAGATCTCGCGCAGGCGTTCGAGATAGCCCAGCGGCGGCACCAGGACGCCGGTCGAGCCCTGCACCGGCTCGACGATGACCGCGGCGATGGTCGAGGCGTCGTGCAGCGCCACCAGCCGCTCGAGATCCTCGGCGAGGTGCGCGCCCCAGGTCGGCTGACCGCGCGAGAAGGCCATCTGCGCCGGATTCCAGGTGTGCGGCAGGTGATCGACCCCGGGCAGCATGGCGCCGGCGTAGGCCCTGCGGTTGGCCACCATGCCGCCGACCGAGATGCCGCCGAAGCCGACGCCGTGATAGGCGCGCTCGCGGCCGATCAGGCGGAAGCGTCCGGCTTCGCCGCGCACCCGGTGATAGGCGAGCGCGATCTTGAGCGCGGTGTCCACCGCCTCCGAGCCGGAGTTGCCGAAGAACACGCGGTCCAGTCCGGCCGGCGCCAGATCGGCGATGCGCTCGGCCAGGCGGAAGGTGGCGGCATTGCCGAGCTGGAAGGCCGGCGAATAGTCCAGGGTCTCGGCCTGGCGCCTGATCGCCTCGGCGATCTTCGGGTGGCCGTGGCCGATCGGGCAGCACCACATGCCGGAGATGCAGTCGAACAGCTCCCGGCCGTCTTCGGTGCGATAGTAGGCGCCCTTGGCCGAGGCCAGCATTTTCGGATGCCGCTTGAAATAGCGGTTCGAGGTGAAGGGCAGCCAGTAGGCCGAAAGATCGCTCGGGTTCATGGGGTTCTCCGCCGGGCTCAGATGCCGCCCATGCACAGGTATTTGATTTCGAGGAATTCCTCGATGCCGTATTTCGACCCCTCGCGGCCGATGCCGGAAGACTTCATGCCGCCGAAGGGCGCCACCTCGGTCGAGATGATGCCGGTGTTGATGCCGACGATGCCGTATTCGAGCGCCTCGGAGACGCGCCAGACCCGGGCGACGTTGCCGGCGTAGAAATAGGCGGCCAGGCCGTACTCGGTGTCGTTGGCCAGCGCGATCGCCTCGGCCTCGGTCTTGAAGCGGTACAGCGGCGCCACCGGCCCGAAGATCTCCTCCCGGGCGACGCGCATCTTCGGCGTCACGTCGGCGACGATGGTCGGCTCGAAGTAGGTGCCGCCCAGCCCGTGGCGTTTGCCGCCGCAGACGATGCGGGCGCCCTTGGAGGTGGCGTCGGCGAGCAGCTCCTCGACCTTGGCGATCGCCGCCTCGTCGATCAGCGGCCCTTGCGTGACACCCGCCTCCAGGCCGCTGCCGACCTTGAGTTTGGCCACGGCGCGGCCCAGCTTCTCGGCGAAGGCGTCATAGACGCCGTCCTGCACCAGCAGGCGGTTGGCGCAGACGCAGGTCTGGCCGGCGTTGCGGTACTTGGACATGATCGCGCCCTCGACCGCGGCGTCCAGGTCGGCGTCGTCGAAGACGATGAACGGGGCGTTGCCGCCCAGCTCCAGCGACAGCTTCTTCACCGTCGGCGCGCACTGCGCCATCAGCTTGATGCCGACCTCGGTGGAGCCGGTGAAGGTGAGCTTCCTCACGGTCGGGTTGGCGGTCATCTCGCCGCCGATCGTCGGGGCGTCGCCGGTCAGCACCGAGAACACGCCGCGCGGGACGCCGGCGCGCTCGGCCAGCTCGGCCAGCGCCAGCGCCGAGAACGGCGTCTGCTCGGCCGGCTTGACCACCATGGCGCAGCCCGCGGCCAGCGCCGGTCCGGCCTTGCGGGTGATCATCGCCGAGGGGAAGTTCCACGGCGTGATGGCGGCGCAGACGCCGATCGGTTCGCGGGTCACGACGATGCGCTTGTCGGCCTGGGCCGCCGGAATCACGTCGCCGTAGACGCGCTTGCCCTCCTCGGCGAACCACTCGATGAAGGAAGCGGCATAAGCGATCTCGCCGCGCGACTCGGCCAGCGGCTTGCCCTGCTCGCGGGTCATCAGCAGCGCCAGATCCTCCTGATGTTCGAGCATCAGCTCGAACCAGCGGCGCAGGATGCGCGCGCGCTCGCCCGCGGTCCTGGCGCGCCAGGCGGGCTGCGCCAGGCGCGCCGCCTCGATGGCGCGCCGGGTCTCGGCCGCACCCATCAGCGGCACCGAGCCCAGCACCTGACCGCTGGCCGGGTCGGTGACGGGAAAGCTTCGGCCGTCGTCGGCAGCGCACCAGGCGCCGTCTAGGTAGCACTGCTGGCGAAACAACTTGGCGTCTTTCAGCATGGACGGTTCCTCTGAAGAAAATGCCTTAGGCGGCGACTTGCTGCATGCCCTCGCGGTAGGCCGCCGCCTGTTCCTGCGCGCGCCGGGTCTCCTGCCGGGAGAGCCACAGGCTGCCGGCGAACACCGCGACCGAGACCACCGCCACGGTGATCGTGGCGATCGCATTGACGGTCGGATCCAGCCCCAGCCGGGCGCGCGACAGGATGACGATGGGCAGCGTGGTGGAGCCCGGTCCGGAGAGGAAGGCGGTGGACACCACGTCGTCCAGCGACAGGGTGAAGGTCAAGAGCCACGCCGCCAGCAGCGACTGCGCGATCAGCGGCAGGGTGACCAGATAGAACACCTGGAAGGGCTTGCAGCCCAGATCCATCGCCGCCTCCTCCAGCGACTTGTCCATCTCCAGCAGCCGCGACTGGATGACCACCGCGGCGTAGGCCATGCCCACCGAGGTGTGGCCGGCCCAGATGGTCAGGACGCCGCGGTCGGGCCAGCCGAACAGGCGCTCGCAGGTGACGAAGAACAACAGCAGCGACAGTCCGGTGATCACCTCGGGCACCACCAGCGGCGCGTTGATGTGCGCCGAGAACGCGGTCTTGCCCCAGAAGTCCTGGTAGCGCACCATGGCGAAGGCGGCGAGCGTGCCCAGCAGCACCGAGGCGGTGGCGCTCAAGAGCGCTATCCTGAGCGACAACTTGAAGGCGTCCAGAACCTCGGTGTCGTGCGCGATGACTCCGTACCACTTGAAGGTGAAGCCGCCCCAGAGCATGACCATCTTCGAGTCGTTGAACGAATACACGATCAGGGTCACGATCGGCAGGTAGAGGAAGAAGTAGCCGGCGATCAGCCAGGCCTTGCCCAAGCGGCTAGTCATCGCTCATACCCCTCTGACGCCGCCGGTATCGGCCCGGTAACGGTAGAAGATCGCCAGCGGTACCAGGATCAGCATCACCATGGAGACCGCCACGGCCGAGGCCATCGCCCAGTCGTTGTTGCTGAAGAATTCGTCCCACAGCACGCGGCCGATCATCAGGGTGCTGGGGCCGCCGAGCAGTTCGGGGATGACGTACTCGCCCATGCTCGGAATGAACACCAGCATGGCGCCGGCGATGATGCCGTTCTTCGACAGCGGCACGGTCACCAGCCAGAAGGTCTGCCACGGGGTGGCGCCCAGATCCTGGGCCGCCTCGAGCAGGCGCAGATCCATCTTCACCAGGTTGGCGTAGAGCGGCAGGATCATGAACGGCAGGTAGGCGTAGACCATGCCGATGGTCATCGAGAAGGCCGTGTGCATCATCCTGATCGGCTGGTGGATCAGGTGCAGCCAGATCAGGACGTTGTTGAACACCCCCTGGTCGTCGAGCAGGCCCTTCCAGGCATAGACGCGCAGCAGGTAGGAGGTCCAGAACGGCAGCGACACCAGCATCAGCAGCGCCGGCCGCCGATTGGCCGGCGAGCGCGCCATGAAGTAGGCGAAGGGATAGCCGATCGCCAGGCAGATGAGGGTATTGATCCCGGCGAACTTGATCGACGACCAGTAGGTCTCGACGTAGAGCGGATCGCTGCCGAGGAAGAGGTAGTTCGACAGCTTGATCTTGAGATGGACCACGCCGTCTGCGTAGCTGAGCAGATCCAGGAAACGGATGCCGTCGGTCTCGGACACGCTGAGCTTCAGCACCACCAGGAAGGGCACGGTAAACAGCACGAACAGGAACAGGTAGGGAATGCCGATGACGGTGCGCCTGCCCCAGTCGTGGGTGAGTGCGTGGGCGCTGCGCCGCAGGCTGTTCGGGATGTCCATGTCCGCCTCAGGCGCCCAGCACGACCAGGGATTCCGGCTGACAGGTGGCATAGACCTCCTCGCCGCTCACGAACAGATCGCCGTTGCGCTCGCTGTGGGTGATCGCGACCTGCAGCTTCATGCCGCCGGCCAGCGTCACGCGGTAGACCGAATAGCGGCCGAAATAGCCGCTGTCCGCGATCCTGCCGGAAAAGCAGTTGCTGGCCCGATCCGCGGGCGGCTCGCGGCTCAGCTCGATCTTCTCCGGGCGCAGCGCGACGGAGACTGCCATGCCCGGGCCGCCGGTGATGCCGTGGCCGACGGTGAGCCTGCCGCCGTTGGTCGCCACGACGCAGTGATCGGGCGCGACCGCCTCGATCGTGCCGTCGAACAGATTGACGTTGCCGATGAAGTCGGCGACGAAGCGGCAGTTCGGCGTCTCGTAGATCTCGTGCGGCTGCCCGACCTGGAGGAAGCGGCCGTTGCTCATCACCGCGATCCGGTCGGCCATGGTGATGGCCTCCTCCTGGTCGTGGGTCACCAACACGCAGGTGACGCCGACCTTCTTGATGATGTTGTGCAGCTCGAACTGCGTCTGCTCGCGCAGCTTGCGGTCCAGGGCGCCCAGCGGTTCGTCGAGCAGCAGCAGCTTCGGCCGCTTGGCCAGACAGCGCGCCAGCGCGACGCGCTGCTGCTGGCCGCCGGAGAGCTGGTGCGGCTTGCGCTTGGCGTAGGGCTTCAACTGCACGATGTTGAGCATCGCCTCGACGGTCTCGGCGATCCGGTCCCTGGACATCCGGTCGCGCTTGAGACCGAAGGCGACGTTCTCGAACACGGTGAGGTGGGGAAACAGCGCGTAGGACTGGAACATCATGTTGATCGGCCGCTCGTAGGGCGGCAGTGGGGAGATCTCCGCGCCCTCGAGCTGGATGCTGCCGGCCGTCGGCGTCTCGAAGCCCGCCAGCATCCGCAGCAGCGTGGATTTGCCGCAGCCCGACGAGCCGAGCAACGCGAAGATCTCGCCCTTCCTGATGTCGATGGAGACGCCGTCGACCGCGGCGACCTCGTCGAAGCGCTTGGTCAGACGGTCGATGCGGACGAAGCTGCCGTCCCCGGTCCGGCCGGCGATGTCCCGGTGCGCAGCCTCGCCCTCCCCGAGCAAAGCCTGGTTCGTCTGCGGCATGATCAGAGACCGGTCTTGAAGGTCGTGTAGAGGCGGGTGCGGATGCGCCGGATGTCGTTGCTCACCGCTTCCGGCGGCACCATCCGGGCCAGCTCCTGCGGCGTCATGAACACCGTCTTGTCGGCGCGGATCTCGGGCCGGATGTATTTCATCGCGGCCGGCACCGGATTGGCGTAGAAGACCTTGTTCACCAGCCCGGCATTGACCTCGGGCCGGTAGATGTAGCTGATGAACTTGTAGGCATTTTCCGGGTGCGGGGCATCGACCGGGATGGCCATGGTGTCGAAGAACAGCACGGCGCCGGTCTTGGGCAGCAGCACCTTGATGTGGTTGCCGTTCTTGGCCTGCTCCGCCCGGCGCGCGGCGATGCTGATGTCGCCGTTCCAGCCGAGCACCAGGCACAGCGAGCCGCTGGCCAGATCGTTGATGTAGCCCGACGAGGAGAACTGCGCGATGTCCGGCCGGATCTTCGCCAGCATCCTGGCCGCCGCCTGGTAGTCCGCCGGGTTCTTGCTGAAGGGCGGCTTGCCGATATAGCGCAGCGCGGCCGGGAAGATCTCGTCGCCGGTGTCGAGCACCGAGATACCGCAGGACTTCGCCCTGTTGGCATACACGGGATTGAACAGCAGATCCCAGTCGTTGGCCGGCATCGGCAGATTGCCGAGCGCCGCCTTCAGCTTGTCGACGTTGATGCCCAGCGTGGTGATGCCCCACATCCACGGGACGAGGTACTGGTTGCCCGGATCGAGGGTCGCCAACTGCTTCATCACATACGGGGAGAGATTGCCGTAAGTGCTGATCTTGCTCTTGTCGAGCTTGGCGAACAGGCCGCCGCCGATCTCGATCTTGGCCCAGTTGGCGGAGGGCACCACGATGTCGTAACCGCTCCTGCCCGCGATCAGCTTGGCGAGGAGGTTCTCGTTGCCGTCGAAGGTGTCGTAGCGCACCTTGATGCCGGTCTCCTTCTCGAAATTCGCGATGGTGTCGTCGCCGATGTAGTTCGACCAGTTGTAGATGTTGAGAACCTTGGCGTCGGCAGCGAACGCGTGCGCAGCGCTGCCCGCCAGGCAGAATGCGGCGAACAGGCAGCGCAGCAGACGGCGATGCGGCTTCAAGGTGCTATCCGACATGGGGTTCCTCCGGGCTTGTGGGTGGCTTGTGGGTCGCTTGTGGCTCAAATCAGCCCGATATTATCGTCAAAAGTCGGGCGCGCGAAAACAGCAGCGATCGGCAAGGCTCCCCTAGCGGGCGTCCCCGCCGGTCATCGGCTGCGCGGCGACGCCGCGAGCAGACCGCACAGGTGCGTCCAGACGAAGACCGCGGCGGCGCTGCTGGTCAGCTCGGCGTGGTCGTAAGCGGGCGACACCTCGACGCAGTCCATGCCGGCCCAGGGCAGGTCGTGCAGCGCTTCGAGCACGGTCAGCACCTGGTTGGTGCTGAGGCCGCCCGGTTCCGGCGTGCCGGTGCCGGGAGCGAAGGCGGGGTCCAGGCAGTCGATGTCCAGGCTCAGATAGGTCGGCGGATTGCCGGCGGCCTCGATGCGCCGGTGGATCTCGGCCAGCATGGCCGCCATCTGCTCGGGGCTCTCCCGGCCGCGCAGCTCGCGCGCCGTGAACACCCGGCCGCCGACGTCATTGACGTGTTCCCGCGCCGCCTTGAGGCCGGAGGAACGGATGCCGATCTGCACCGTCGCCGCGGGGATCACCAGCCCCTCCTGGAGCGCTTCGAAGACCCAGGTGCCGTGCCCCGAGGACTCGCCGAAGTGGTCCGACCAGGTGTCGCAATGGGCGTCGAAATGCACCAGCGCCAGCGGCCGGCCCAGCCGCTGGCGCTGGGCGCGCAGCAGCGACAGGGTCACCGAGTGGTCGCCGCCCAGCCAGCAGACGTAGTGGCTGCCGAGCGCCCCGAAGGCGAGGCGCTGCAGTTCGGCTCGCGCCGCTTCGAGACCGGTGTTGGGCAACGCCAGGTCGCCCAGGTCGGTCAGGACATCGACCGGACTGACATCGAAGTGCGGATGGATGCCGTCGCAGAGCATTTGGCTCGCGCGCCGGATGGCCTCGGGCGCGAAGCGCGCGCCGGGACGGTTGGTCACGGCGCCGTCGAAGGGAATGCCGGCCACCGCGTAAGGGCGGCCGGCGTCGCCGCGCGGCACGCCGAGAAAGCTGTTGCCGGCGAGATAAGGGAAGCCGTGTGCCCGCGCGTGCATCATCTGATCGCCCCCGGGCGCCGCGCTCAGGTCTGGATGTAGGTCTCCAGATACTGGATGACGGCCGCCTGATCGGCGATCACCTCCTTGACCAGGTCGCCGATCGAGAGGATGCCGGCGAGCTTGCCGTGGTCGATCACCGGCAGATGGCGGAAGCGCCCCTCGGTCATCAGTTGCATGCACTCGTCCACCGTCTGCTCGGGGCGCACGCTGGTCACCTTGGCGGTCATGATCTCGGCCACCGAAATGTCGGACGAGGACTTGCCGAGCAGCGCGACCTTGCGCGCGTAGTCCCGCTCCGACATGATGCCCACCAGCCGTCCCTCATCGACGACCAGCAGAGCGCCGATGTCGTGCGCCGCCATCAGTTTCAGCGCCTCGATCACGTGGGTGGCGGAGGTGATGGTGCGCAAGCCGCCGCTCTTCGCTGCCAGCAGTTGTCTAACGGTTTTCATTTTGACTCCTCCGGTCCGGGTAGTGACGGCACCACTCTAGCAGCCCTGATCGCAAATACACAAGCCCAATGCCGCCGACCCGCCGCCGGTCTACCCGCGCATTTCCGGAGCCCTTGTACGCGCATCACATAGCTCGCTTTTCACTGCCCCGATAGCGGCGGATGCAGGCATCGAGTTGGGCGCGATTTGCGGCTTGTAGCGCAAGCAGCAGTTCGTGGCTCACCGCCGAGAGCCGAAAGCGGCGCTGGAGTTCCTGCTGGATGTGCAGCAGCAGATGCGCTGTGGCTTCGGCGTCGGCCAATGCGCGATGGAAGCGACCTGTCGCGGGCAAACCCAGGGTACGCACGAGGGTGGCCAACTTGTGGTTAGGCGCTTCGGGGAAAAGGCGTCGGGCCAGGAGCATGGAACAGGCAAATTCCTGCTTTCGCCTGCCATGTATCCGGCCTAGCTCGGCGTCCCAGAACTTGCTGTCGAAGGCGGCATTGTGCGCAACCATCGGATGGGAGCCGACGAAGCGCAGAGCATCGCGCATCACCGCCTCCACCGTGGGGGCCTCGCGGACCATTTCATTGGTGATGCCGGTCAGTGCCTGTATGTCGCGGGGAATGGCAACACCCGGGTTCATCAGACTCTGGAAACGATCGATGATCACGCCGCCGTCGATGATGACGATCGCGACTTCCGTCGGCCTCGCCCCAAGCGCCGGGGAGAGGCCGGTCGTTTCAAAGTCTATGACCGCATGAATGCTCATTTTGCCCTATGACAGCGATGCTAGTTGCCCGGCTCTGGAGCTCCGGAGATCGGCTCCTGACGGCAAGCGAAACCTGCGGCTGGCAGTACATCGGCGGCACGCATTCCGAGTTTTTGTCTGCACCGGGGGGTAGTTCTGGCAACCCCAAAAATCAGGTCTGCCGCTGGTGCCCGGAACACGCCGCATCTTGATGCCGCAGGATGGGCACGTCGGCGTGGTGAAGTCGCCTTCGGTGGCAAAAACCAACAAGGCTTGGCGCTGCGCATCTGGCAAACGCTTGATCATGGTCACCAGCATTTCGCCGTTGATGAGCGTGATCCGATTGCTTTGGGCAAACGCTTTCGCCTCGTCGGTGAAGTTGCCCGATGCCATGAAGAACGCCTTTTCAACCTTCTCGTGGGCCATTACGCCCAGCAGTTCGCGAACAGGCTTGACGCCGACATTGCGCCCACCCCACGCCTTGCATTGAACAATCGAACTCGCCTTGCCCGAGTCGTCCTGATACAGGCGAATGTCAATGCCGCCATCGGGGCCGAGCGGGGTGGTTCCGCTCTTGATGCCTTTCGACTCGTAGAACTTCTGGCAGACATCCTCGAAGCGCTTCCATTCAAGCTCGCGCAGAAGTTCGATGCTCCACTCCGTAGGTCTTGAAGCGG
>JAJYXA010000325.1 GCA_021791235.1 Pseudomonadota bacterium | reverse complement strand
CGCCTGCCGGCGCGGCCTGCGGGCCGGCGCGAGCTGGCGGCCGCTGGCGCGCCGGCCGGTGCTGTTCGCGCTGGCGCGCGCGCTCGCCGAGGCGTGGCCCGGCGACGTCAGCCGGGACGCCCTGATCGCGCGCGCGTTCCACACCCGCCGGCCCGACGAGACGCACCGCGCGCGCCTGCGGGTGGAGATCGGCCGATTGCGCGCGCTGGCCGCGCCGCTGGCGCATATCGAGGCCACCGCGCGCGGCTTCGCGCTCACGCCGCACGGCGAACACGCCGTGGTCGTTCTGGTGCCCCCCATCGATGGCGACCAGGCGTCGCTGCTGGCGCTGCTTGCCGACGGCACCGCCTGGTCGACCTCGGCGCTCGCGCTGGCGCTCGGGGCCAGCCAGCGCACGGTGCAGCGTGCGCTGGTCGAGCTGGAGGCGGAAGGAAAGGTGCGCTCGATCGGGCGCGCCCGCACGCAGCGCTGGATGGCGCCGCCGCTGGCCGGATTCACGACGATCTTGTTACTCCCCACTGCGCCGTCGCTCGGCTAAATTGAGTCTCACGGCGCCATTCCGGCGCGCCGAAAGGAGTCAAGCGATGAGCACATCCCAAGCCGAGACAGTCGAAACGAACCCCCAGGCTCCGGCGCGCGCCGCCGAGATCGTACGTGAATACGGCCCCTTCGCCGGCGCCGACCAGATCGCCGGCGTCACCCACGACGGCCGCCACGTCTGGGCCGCCACCGGATCCAGGCTGGTCGCCTTCGACCCCGAGAGCGGCCAGCTCGCGCGCACGCTCGACCGCGCCAGCGACGCCGGCACCGCCTACGACGGCACGCACCTCTACCAGATCGCCGACGCGCGCATCGACAAGATCGATCCCGCCACCGGCGACGTCGTGGCGTCGATCCCGGCGCCCGGGCACGGCAGCGATTCGGGCCTCGCCTGGGCCGAAGGCAGCCTGTGGGTGGGACAGTACCGCGACCGCAAGATCCACCAGATCGACCCCGCCACCGGCGCCATCCTGCGCACCATCGAATCCAACCGCTTCGTCACCGGCGTGACCTGGGTCGACGGCGAGCTGTGGCACGGCACCTGGGACGACGACGGCAGCGAACTCCGCCGCATCGACCCGGAGGACGGCACCGTGCTCGAGCGGATCGAGATGCCGCCCGGCGTCGGCGTCAGCGGGCTCGAGTCCGACGGCGCAGACCTGTTTTATTGCGGCGGCGGACCGAGCGGAAAGGTCCGCGCCGTGCGGCGCCCGAAACCAGGCAGATCATGAACAAGGAGACAGACATGGACACGATGACCAAACACACGATCGGAACACGTGAAGACTGGCTCGCAGCAAGGATCGCGCTGCTCAAGGCCGAGAAGGAACACACGCGGCGCAGCGACGAGCTGGCGCGGCAACGGCAGGAATTGCCGTGGGTTCGCGTCGACAAGGACTACCGCTTCGACACCGACGAGGGGAATGCCTCGCTGGCAGACCTTTTCCAGGGGCGCTCGCAGCTTCTCGTCTACCACTTCATGTTCGGGCCCGACTACACGGCGGGCTGCCCGACCTGCTCGTCGATTGCCGACGGCTTCAACGGGTTTGCGATTCATCTTGCCCACCATGACGTGACGCTGTGTGCCGTTTCGCGGGCGCCGCTCGCCAAACTACAGGCATACAGGCGGCGAATGGGCTGGACGTTCCCCTGGGCGTCCTCGTTCGACGGCGATTTCAACGCCGATTTCAGCGCCTCGTTCACCGAGCAACAGCAGCGCGAGGAGGGAATTGAATACAACTACCGATCCGAGCCGCCGATGTCGGCCATACCTCACACCATGGGCAAGGAGGCTGGCGATGAAGCGCCCCCCGAAAAGAATGCAGCCATGACCGGGACCGACGTGGCCACCTATCTGCGCGAGCGGCCTGGCATGAGCGCATTCGTGCTTGAGGACGGCGTCGTCTACCACACCTATTCCACCTATGCGCGCGGGCTGGACGGCCTCTGGGGCATGTATCAGTGGCTCGACCGTGCGCCCAAGGGGCGCAACGAGACGGGCATGTGGTGGCGCCGCCACGACGAGTACGGCAAGCGCTGAGCCACGTCATGGATATCGCTGGCGCAACCGGGGGACGGGAGATCTCGCGACGCAGGGTTTCCGGGCGGGCTTCGGAGCGAGCCTTCTTCGGCGTCTCGGCGCTGCTCTTCGCCGCCAGCGCGGCGGTGACGATCGCCTGGTGCACGTCGATGTCGGCGATGGGCGGGATGCCGATGCCCGGCGGCTGGACGATGTCGATGGCGTGGATGCGGATGCCCGGACAGACGTGGCCCGGCGCCGTGGCGTCGTTCCTCGGCATGTGGGTCGTGATGATGGTGGCCATGATGCTGCCATCCCTGGTGCCGATGCTGTGGCGCTATCGCCAGGCCGTCGGCAGGACAGACGGGACGCACCTGGGCCGGCTGACCGCGCTGGCGGGCGCGGGGTACTTCTTCGTGTGGACCGCGCTCGGAATGGCTGCCTTTCCGCTGGGCGTCGCGCTGGCGGCGGTCGAGATGGAGCTGCCGGCGCTGGCGCGTGCCGTTCCGATCGCGGTCGGTGTGGTCGTCCTGATTGCCGGCGCGCTCCAGTTCACCGCTTGGAAGGCACATCACCTTGCCTGCTGCCGGGAGGCACCCGGGCGCGGCCGTACGTTACCGGCCGACGCCGGCGCAGCCTGGCGACACGGCTTGCGCCTTGGCCTCCACTGTAGCTACTGCTGTGCCGGCCTGACGGCGACCTTTCTCGTCATCGGGGTCATGGACCTGCGCGCGATGGCTGTCGTGACGGCAGCCATCACCGTCGAACGTCTCGCACCGGCCGGAGAGCGCATCGCGCGAGCCATCGGGGTCGTCATCGTCGGAGCAGGTTTGTTCCTGATCGCGCGAGCAGCCGGGCTCGGATGACGCATTCAGTATGGGCGCATGTATACGCCTGGCTGTCCCCGGTAAAAGGCGACCTGAATGCCACGGCCGGGATGCAGCGCCGGGCATGTGCAGACGACGGTTTACCATAGGGTGTTTTGAATCCGCATTCGTGCGGCGAACGAGTCGATGAGCATCACCCCATTCCAGGCACTCGCCTGTCCGCTGGACGGCACCCCATTGCGTTGCACCGGCTCCGCCTGGACCTGCGCGTCCGGCCACAATTTCGACATCGCCAGCCAGGGCTATACGAATCTGCTGCCGGTGCAGCACAAGCGCTCGCGCGACCCGGGCGACAGCAAGGAGATGGTCGCGGCGCGGCGACGTTTTCTCACGGCCGATTTTTACCAGCCGATTGCCGCTGCGGTCAGCCGGGCCGTGCTGGCCGATCTGCCCGCCGGCGCAAGCAGCAGCTGTCTCGATGCCGGGTGTGGCGAGGGGTACTACCTGCGCCAGCTGGCCGCGTCGGTACCGGATGAACAAACCCTAGCGCTGCTGGGGCTGGATATTTCCAAATGGGCCGTGTTGTCGGCCGCGAAACAGGACAAGCGCATCACCTGGGTGGTGGGCAGCAACGCCAAGCTGCCGGTGCTGTCGGGCACGCTCGATCGCGTGCTGTGCCTGTTCGGCTTTCCCGTGTATCCCGAGTTTGCGCGAGTGCTGAAATCGGGCGGCCGACTGGTGCAGGTCGATGCCGGCCCCGACCATCTGCGCGAACTGCGCGAAATCATCTACCCCAGCCTGAAGCCGGAACGCACGGCCGAGATGCAAACCCCGGCAGGCTTCAGCCGCCTGCCGACGGAAACGCTCCGCTTCTCGATTGAACTCACGAGTGCCGAGCAGATAGCCGACCTGCTGGCGATGACGCCGCACCTCCACCGCGCCAAAGCCGAGGGCCGCGCGGCGGCCGCTGCGCTGACAGCCCTGCCGCTCAGCGTGGAGGTGCGCCTGACGTGTTTTGACCGTTCACTTTAGCCCATGCATGCCCAAGGCTTCCCGCCCATCGCCGACGCGCACGCGCGCGTGCTGATCCTCGGCAGCCTGCCCGGACAAGTTTCGCTGCAGCGGCAGCAGTACTATGCCCAGCCGCACAATGCGTTCTGGAAAATCATGGGCCGCCTTTTCGACGCAGGCCCGGAATTGCCCTACGAGGAACGCGCGCAGCGCCTTGTCCGGAACGGGATCGCCCTGTGGGACGTCTGTGCCGCTGCGCAACGGCCGGGCAGCCTCGACACCGCGATCGTGCATTCGAGCGTGGTGCCGAACGACTTCGCCGCCTTCATCGAATCCCATCCGGGCGTCGGCTTGATCTGCTTCAACGGCGGCAAGGCTGCCGATCTCTACCGGCGACTCGTGCTGCCCGGCTTGCCGGCCACCGTACGCGCCATCCGCACCGAAACGCTGCCCTCGACCAGCCCTGCCCATGCGGCCATGCCGTTTGAAGAAAAACTGACGCGCTGGGCGGCTGTGCTGCAAACCTAAAAAAGCTAGACTTGGGCTTTCGAGCGGCTTCACTCATTGATGCAGCCGTGAGTCATTTCTTTTTTCGAACCGCCATGAGCACCACCCAAGCCACCAAACTCGACGCCGCCCACTTCGATGCCAGAGCCCGCCAGTGGGACGAAAACCCGGTCTTCCGGGAACGCGGGCTGAAGATCGCGCAGGCCATCCGCAAGGCCGTGCCCTTGAATCGACAGATGAGTGCCTTCGATTACGGCTGTGGCACGGGCCTGCTGTCCTTCCCGCTCAAGGACGAACTCGGCGCGATCCTGCTGGCGGACAGTTCGAGCGGCATGCTCGATGTGGTGGCTGAAAAGATCGCTACGCAGGGGGTAAGCAACATGACGCCGGTGAAGCTGGACCTGCTCAGCGACCCGCCGCCGGCGCAGCGCTTCGACCTGATCGCCACCTCGATGACGCTGCATCATGTGCCGGATACCGACCTTATCCTGCGCATTTTCCACGACCTGCTGAACCCTGGCGGTTATCTGTGCGTCGCCGACCTGGACACGGAAGACGGCTCGTTTCACGGCATCGAGGTCGACGTGCACCATGGCTTCGACCGGACCGACCTGGGCCGGCGCGCCGAACAAGCGGGGTTTGCCGGTGTCCAGTTCCAGACCGTGTTCAGCATCGCCAGGGAACGCGAGAACGGAACACGGGACTACCCGGTGTTCCTGATGACGGCACGGCGCGCAGGCGCATAGAAGAGGACGAACCGATGGATTCCGAATACATGTTTTTCGACGAGGCGCTGCGTGACCGTTTCATGCGTTTCGCGGCGGCGCACGGGATCGCCGGCACGATGCGGAAGGACGCGATCGCAGGCTATGTGGTCGCGCTGCCGGACGAGCTTGACGACGCGCTGGAGGATGCGATCGAGGCCGAGTACGAATCGATCATGGACGAACAGATGCTGCTCGCCGAGTCGGATGCGGAACTGGTCAGCCACCACGTTGCCGGCGTCACGGTGACGCTGACGGACGGCACGACCCGCACCGTGCGCATTCCCCCGCCGATCGCGCGCCGCCTTTTCGAGCATTTCACGCCCGAGGAAGTCCACGAGATCGCCACCGCGATTGCGCAAAGCGTCGAGAATCCGATCGACGGGCCGATCTGCCGCAAGCCGCCGTCCGACTAGCGCAGCGGGCGTGGACACGCGCGGTCCGCCTATCACGGACAAACACGAATGGGGGCTGAATTGCCCCCATTTGTCTATCCCGTTCCTCTCCAGCCGGACTGCGCGATTTCCAACCTGATTACGAAAAGGCCGCCCTATGTTCGCTAGCGTACTGAATCAGTCAATTTTTTGACCTATCCTCAAATCGTTGGGTTAGCAAAACATCCTGATGGAACAAAGGTCTGGTTTCAGGATGCACATCAAATTTTGCTGCAACTCACATTCAGAGGAGTCTAATCATGCGTACATCCCCTTTTCTTAGAAGCGCCCTCGGAGCGATCCTGATGTCTACCGGGGTTGTAGCTGCCCATGCGGCAGAAGGCGTTTTTTACGATCCTTCCAATGCTGCCAGCCCGACCGGGAAAACGATCGGCTATGAGCTTTACAGGACGATCGGCTGTCCGGGCAGGGAACTACTCGGTGTGCCTTGCCCAGTGCCGGCTGAACCTGCGCCACCCGCTGCAGCGGCCGAGCCTGCTGCTGCACCGCTTGCTGCTGCAGCCCCTGCGCCGAAGACGCTGACACTGGAAGGCGTGAATTTCGATTTCGACAAATCCTTCATACGCCAGGCAGACGTCACCAACCTCGACCAGGATGTCGCCACGCTGAAAGAATGGGGCGATGTGAAGGTGGAAGTAGCGGGCCACACGGATAGCATCGGCACCGACAATTACAATATGGGCTTGTCCCTGCGCCGCGCCAACGCCGTACGCGATTACCTGATCAGCAAGGGCATCGCTGCAGAAAACCTGACGGCCAAGGGCTATGGCGAGTCGCAGCCGGTTGCCGACAACCGGACGGCAGCGGGGCGGTTCAAGAACCGTCGCGTCGAACTGGTCCCGCTGAAGCAATAGCGCGTCCATTCATGCCTCGAGCTGCTTTCTCGCCCAGGCCAGAATGGGCTGCAGCCGAGGCGGCAGCAGGCGCTCGGCCTCGTCGAAGCTCACCCAGCGCCATTCGTCGTGCTCGGGGCGCCCCAGTTCCGGCGATATTGGCAGGGTGATGGACGCCTGCATGGTTTCTGCCAGGAAGTAGCGCGCCACCTTGCCGCGGCCATAGGAGGCGGTCTCGCAGTAGCCCTCGCCCCAGCGAAAGGCGAGATTGCTGATCGCGGCCTCCTCCGCCGTCTCGCGGATGGCCGCATCGAGCGGTGCTTCGCCCGGCTCCAGCCCACCCTTGGGAAAGTCCCAATTGCGGTACGCCCGCAGCACCAGCAGCCGCCAGCCGCTATTCTCGCGGCGGACGACGATCACGCCTGCCGAGAAGGCAGGGGGCTGGAGGTCTGCTGGCGCTTGAGATTCGGTCACGGGCCCATCACGGGGCGCTGCGTGCAGCGGCGCGGCGTCAGTCGTACTTGCAGCCGTCCAGATGTGCCTGCCATTGGGCGCGCAGACCTGCCCGGGCCTGCGCGTCGCCGTGGATCGCGTCCAGGAGTTCGGGGCCTGCCCGCAACTCTACGCGTTGCCAGCCCGACCCGGTGGCGCATTCCACGATCACGGCCCACTTCCCCTCGCGGGGTTCGACGGCGTAGAGGTGGGCGGAAAGCCCCAACCCTTCCAAGAGGGTGTCCACGGCGGCCCTGGCCTGCGCCAGATCGGCTTCGCTCGGGTCTGCCATGCTTCAGTCGACCCTTGCATGCGCAGGAACGCGTGCCTTCCGCAACAAGGATTTTTTCATGGATATCCTCCACAAGGCACAGGTGAACTACCCATCATAGTTCCTGGGTGCGGGAACGTGGAGACACCGACTAAAACCAGGCATTCCGGCAGCCTGATAGGTCGGAATTGCACGCTGCGTTAGACTTCGCCCGGCAAACGAACAAACAGACCCCCATCAACCATCACATATGAATCCGCCGTTGATCATTCTGAGTATTGCGTTTCTCGTGGCGATGGCCATGAGCGGAATTTTGCTGGTCATTGCGCAGACTTACCCAAAAAGCATTCGGGGCCTGCGCGAATGGAGCGCGGCCGCGCTCGTCATCGCGCTGTGCTTCCCGCTCTTCATCGCCCGAGACCATATCGCGGACCTGTTCAGCATTGTCCTGGCCAACCTGATGCTGTTGGTTGCCTTCCTGATGATGAATATCGGCACCCGAAAGTTTTCTGGCACGCCTCCGAAATACGACCGAAAGCTGCTGTTCCTGTTCGTGCTTTCGTATGTCGCCCTGTTTGTCTGGTTCACGTACGTTCAGCCCGATATCCGGGTGCGCGTTGCAACCATGGTCCTGTTCACGCTTATCGCCATTCTGGACCAGCTCTTTCTTGTCCTGAGGGCATTACCCCGAACGATGGGTCGACATGTGCTGGTCTTCTCGCTGGCGATCATGATCGGGTCGAGAGTCATACGCCTGGGTGCCCTGATCCTCGGCTTTGATCCACCGACAAGCATTTTTGACGCGTCGCTCCCGCAGCTTGTCTATTTCGCGATACCTTCCATCGCAATTCCGCTCGGGACGGTCAGTTTCATCATGCTCGCGTCTGAAAAGCTGCGGCAGGACCTGGAATTCATCAGCCGCCATGATGGCTTGACGCAATGCCTCAACAAGAATGCGGCGATGGAAGAACTCGAACGGGAAATTGCCCATGCCAAACGGCATGGCAACACGCTGTCGATCATGCTGTTCGATCTGGATAACTTCAAGGACATCAATGACACGCATGGCCACCTCGAGGGCGACAAAATTCTGGTCGACTTCTCGAAAAGGGTCAAAGCCTCGCTCCGGGGATCGGACCAGCTCACGCGTTTTGGGGGCGATGAATTCATGGCCATTCTCCCTGACACCAATCTTGAACAGGCCCTGGTTGTCGCGAATCGCTTTCATGAAGCGGGGAGAAAAAGCCAACCCATCGCCTGGTCAGTCAGTATTGGGATTTCAGAATGGCTTGGCAAGGATGACTCTCTGGATGCCTTGTTGACCCGGGCAGACCAGGCCCTTTACAAGTCCAAGGCGTTTGGCCGGAATCAAACGCAGTCCATTTAATTTTGTAACGTGCTGTCAATCGAACCGGATGGAAGATCCCTATGCTTAAACTTATCGAACTGTTTTTTGAGAAAACCCTGTGGAGCGGCCGCTTCGTCGTCGTGGTCGCGGTGGTTGCCAGCATGGCGGCGGCAACGGCGATTTTCTACATGGCCACGGTGGACGTGGTCTATCTGGTCGGCCACATGCTGCATTACGCCGATCCGGCCCTGGCCGCCGATACCCGCAAAGCGATTCACGACGAGACCATCACGCACGTGGTCGAGGTGGTGGACGGCTACCTGCTCGCCACCTTCATGCTGATTTTCGCCCTCGGCATGTACGAACTGTTCGTCAGCGATATCGACGAGGCTCGCGGCAGCAAGACCTCGAGCAAGATCCTGGTGATCGAGAGCCTGGACGACCTGAAGGCCCGCCTGGCCAAGGTGATCCTGATGATTCTCATCGTCACCCTGTTCGAGGAAGCGCTGAAGATGAATCTGGCGACCTCGCTCGATCTGCTCTATCTCGGCGGTGGCATCGCCCTGGTCGGGCTGGCGCTCTACCTCACGCACAAATCGGAATCCCACGGCAAAGAGGATCAAGAGGACGCCGTGCACTGAAACTGATAACCGCGGAAACCAAAGGCACCGAGCTCGGTTATTTCTGAACGGTCGCCTTAAACGGCCCGACCCCATCCCATCCCAAAACCCCGCTCCTTCCCGTACGGCGGGGCGACGGTTCCCTTCCTGATGCCCAAGACGGTCGGCCACATCGCGCCCTCCTGACCGCTGACGTTGCGGGCAGCTTACGAATTTCTCCTCTTCTGCTAGAACAAATGGGCAGACTCCATGTATCCCAGTTCGCTGCTTCCAGGCCACGCAGACCAACCCCATGTGAGAGACCGTCCACCCGGGATTGCAGTACAGACGAACCAGTCTATAGTGGTACAGAAGTTAAAGTTTGAGCCACACCCGTCGTAATAGGGCAGCCAGCCCCGCACCTACACAACCCGCTGGCCGTCTCAACAATCAGGGGATAAGCCATGCGAAACATGCAATATCTGAGCTCAAAGCATCGGATCGGTGGAGTGACATCAGCCTGCATAGAGCACGCACCGAGTCCGGGCGCGCCTGAGGATTTGGTTACGGCGGCGGTGGCCGCCTTGAACGATATGGGTAACATCGTTTCCCATCAATGCTTTACCCATCCCGATACGTTGACCGAAGACAGGATTACGGCCTACGCCCTGGCGCTGATGCGCTTGCGCGAGTGCGCCAGGGCGGCAGGGTTTGAGCGCCTGATGAATGCGTGTGATGCACTCGCAGTGACGGTATCCCGGCTGATCGAGGATCGAAGCTGTGCCTGTCGTGAAAAATGCGAGGCGCTGACGCGATTTGTCGTGCACGCTGAAGCGATGATCCGGATGTCGCACTGAAAGCGCGCAGCGTCACATCCTGCTGATCCCCGATATCCGCACCTCTTCCAACGGGGCAGGCGGCGAGCACACTGCCCGCGCCTCGATGCAGGAACATCCCACCACAGCCAAACCCAAAACAGGCCTGTTTCTGAAGACCTCACGCCGCAGCATGCGGCGATAATCGTGCTGGGCAAGCAGCCGCCCGCTTACACTGTCGCTTGGACGCGTCACCCGAAGCCCGTTTATCCAGCGCACCCATGACGCATCCGACTCTCTACCACATCCCCGTCTGCCCTTTCTGCCAGCGTATTGAAATCCTGCTGACGCTGAAGGGCCGGCGCGACGAATTCGATTTTCAGGTGATCGACATTACCCAGGCACGGCCTGACTGGCTGCTGCAAAAGACCCGTGGCACCACGGCGCTGCCCATCCTGGAGACGGCCGACGGCCGCATCATCAAGGAAAGCCTGGTCATCCTGCAGTATCTCGAGGACATCTATCCGGAGCACCCGGTCGCCCAGCGCGATCCCTACCTGCGTGCAGTGGAGAATATGCTGACGCGGATGGATGGAGACTTCTTCAGCCAAGGCTACCTGTGGCTGATGAACCAGGACCCCGCACGCCGCGATGCGCTCAGGGAGGGCATGCTGAAGCAGTATGCGCAGCTGAATGATTTTCTGCTGGAGCATGCGCCTTCCGGTCCGTTCCTCTTCGAGGCGTTCGGGTGGGCGGAGACGGTTTTCACGCCCTTCTTCCAGCGGTTCTGGTTTCTCGAGTACTACGAAAACTTCGCGCTGCCCGATGAGCCGCGCTACGCGCGCGTCCGCAAGTGGATTGATGCCTGCCTCGCGCATCCGGCTGCGCAGCAAACGACCAAGGAAGAAGTGGTCAAGCTCTATTACGACTACGCGAAGGGGGCGGGCAACGGCGCGCTGCCTCCGGGCCGCAGTCGGTCGTCCATGGCCTTCGAGCCTGACTGGCGAACCCGTCCCTGGCCGCCCCGGAACAAATACGAACACAGCGCGACCGACGCAGAACTGGGCTTGTAAGGTTCAGCCGAACACGTATTTCATCCCCACCGCGTGCCAGTGCACCGCCTCCTCTTCCAGCGCACGCTGGGTGAGCGGACGGCGCTCCAGCCAGCCTTCGGGCAGGGTCAGGCGGAAGCGCTTGCTGCTCGCTTCCACGCTGACGTCGGGCAGGCGCGGTTCGGCGCGGTTGCGGCAGAGGATGACGGCCTGGCGCAACAGCCACACCAGCATGCGGTCATTGTCCGGCACCATGCCGGCGGCGAAGACCGGCAGCTTCGTCAGGGCGCCGCGCTGGGCGCGTGCCAGCAGCGCCAGACGCGCCTGGTCGGTGCGCGAGAATCCGGGCATGTCGGCGTTTTCCAGGATGTAGCCGGAATGGCGATGGTAGCCGCCGTGCGACACCATGAGCCCGATTTCGTGCAGGCGGGCGGCCCAGTCCAAGAAGCGCATGTCGTTTTCATCGCTGCCGCCGCTGGCGGCCAGCAGCTTCATCGCCACCTGGTTGACGCGCGCCGCCTGCCGGGTATCGATGTGATAGCGGCGCATGAATTCGTCCACCGTCGCCTCGCGCATGTCGTGCTGGTGGAAGCGCCCCAGCAAGTCGTAGAGAATGCCTTCGCGCATGGCGGTCTCGGCGACGTCCATCTGCTCGATTTCAAGCTCGGCGAACAGGCCGGCCATGATGGCGAAGCCGCCGGCGATGACCGGACGGCGGTCGCGCGTCAGACCGGGCAGTTCGAGCGTGTCGAGTTGCCCGGCCCTGATGAACTGGGCGCGCAGCTGGGCGAGTCCGTCGGCGGTGATGCCGTGCGCCGACCAGCCGCACTGTTCGAGGATTTCGCGCAAGGCGCGTGCGGTGCCGCTGGAGCCCACCGCCTGCTGCCAGTTGCCGCGGGAAAACTCTTTCGCGATGCGCTCGACCTCGACGCGGGCCGCCGTCTCGGCGGCCTTGAAGGCGGCCTTGTCGACGATGCCGTCGGCAAAGTAACGCTGCGAGAAGTTCACGCAGCCCATGTGCAGGCTTTCGCGCTCGTGGGGCTTCAGCCCATGGCCGATGATGAATTCGGTGGAGCCGCCACCGATGTCGACGACCAGGCGCCGGTCGGGCGAGGCCGGCAGCGAATGGGCGACGCCCAGGTAGATGAGCCGTGCCTCCTCGCGTCCGGCGACGATCTCGATCGGGTGCCCGAGCGCGGCTTCGGCCTTGGGAATGAATTCGCCGGCATTCTTGGCGACGCGTAGCGCCGAGGTGCCGACGCAACGGATCGCTTCCGGCGACAGGCCGCGCAGGCGTTCGCCGAAGCGCTTCAGGCAGGCCAGCGCACGTTCCTGGGCAGCTTCGTCGAGCCGCTTGTCGTCGCCGAGCCCACCGGCCAGGCGCACGGTTTCCTTCAGCGAATCGAGCGGATAGAGCTGGTCGCCGACGACCCGCGCCACTTCCAGGCGGAAGGAGTTGGATCCGAGATCGACGGCGGCGAGGGTGTCGTAGGTTTTCATCCTAGAAACCGTGGTTGGACGCGCCCGATGGTGCGTATGGGCGAGTGACTGCCGCGAAGTGAGAAGGCAGCGGCCGGGGCCTGCAACGACGAGCGACAAAGGCAGGCGCACGACCAGGCGTGCCAGCGGGCTGTGTAGCGTACTTAGTGTGTAACAGAGTGTGATCGAAGGCTGACATGCCAATATCCGTACGAAATTCCTTCAGATGATAAGCGGTCAACTACGGTTTTCAGGATCAGGCGGCTTTGCCGAAAAAGAGATAGGCCATGCCGATGGCGGCGAGGATGCCGGCGACGTCGGCGATCAGCCCGCAGGTGACGGCGTGGCGCACGCGCTTGATGCCGACCGCGCCGAAGTACACCGCCAGCACATAGAACGTGGTTTCGGTGCTGCCCTGCACGATGGAGGCGAGCCGCCCGGCGAAGGAATCCGCGCCGTGGGCCTGCATGGTGTCGATCATCATGGCGCGCGCGCCGCTGCCGGAAAACGGTTTCATCAGTGCGGTGGGCAGCGCGTCGACCCAGCGTGCGTCGAAGCCCAGCGCCAGCACGGCACTGCGCACGCCGTTCATCAGCAGGTCGAGCGCGCCACTGGCACGGAACACGCCGATCGCCACCAGCATCGCGACAAGATACGGAATGATCGTGACCGCCGTGTGAAAGCCCTCTTTGGCGCCCTCGATGAAGGCCTCGTAGGCATTGACGCGGCGCCACACCGCCATCAGCAGGAACAAAACGATGAGGCCGGACAGCACGACGTTGCTGAGGATGGCCGACTGCCGTGTCATCTCGGCGGCGTCAAGGCTGGAGAAATACGCCACCAGTCCGCCGATCAGCGCGGTGGCGCCGCCCAGGTAGGCCATCGTGACGCGGTTCCACAGGTGCAGGCGCTGGAACAAGCCGGTGACCAGGATGCCGGTGAGGGTGCCGATGTAGGTGGTGATGAGCAGCGGCACGAAGACGTCGGTGGGATCGGCGGCGCCGAGCTGCGCGCGGAAGGTGAAGATGGTGACCGGCAGCAGGGTCACCGACGCGGTATTGATCACCAGGAACAGGATTTGCGCGTCGCTGGCGGTATCGGGCGAGGGATTGAGCTTCTGCAGCTCCTGCATCGCCTTGATGCCGAGCGGGGTCGCGGCGTTGTCCAGCCCCAGCATGTTGGCGCCCATGTTCATGGTCATCGCGCCGAGCGCGGGATGGTTGGGCGGCACGTCGGGGAACAGGCGACGGAACAGCGGCGCCAAGCCGCGCGTCAGCACGTCGAGCATGCCGGCGCGTTCGCCGACCTTCATCACCCCCAGCCACAGCGCCATCACGCCGGTGAGACCGAGCGCAATTTCAAACGCAGTCTTGCTGCTGTCGAACAGCGCCTTGACCAGCGCGGCAAACACGCCGGCGTCGCCGAGGAAAACCAGTTTGAACAGCGCAATCAGAAAGGCGACCAGGAAAAAGCCGACCCACAGTGCGTTGAGCATGGGGCCTTAAGAAACCCAGCCGGCGATGACGATCAGCAGTCCGGCCGCCAGCCAGATCACCAGACCGCGCCAGATCATGCTGACCGCGCTGTCGATGCAGTCGGCGTCGGGCGCCTGGCCGGTGCCGAGTTCGGGCCGCCAAACGGTTTCCCCGCCTACGTTGACGCTCTGACCCAGCTTCACGCCCATGGCGCCAGCACCTGCGGCCAGCACCACGCCCTCCTCCGCTTCCGGCCAGCTGTCAGCCTGGGTCCGCCAGCTGTAGGTGGCGTCCTCGAAATTGCCGGCAATGGCGTAAGTGAGTGCGGTGAGCCGCGCAGGCAGCCAGTTGATGAAATGAAAGATACGCTGCGCGCACAGGCCAAAGCGCCCGCGCGAGTCGATCCAGCGCCGCGCCAGGATCGAGGCGGTGCGGAACAGCACTGCGCCGACCGGCCCCAGCGGCAGCAGCAGCACGAACCAGAACAGCACGCCGAACATCTGGCGCTGGCTTGCCGCCATCACCTGTTCGATGGTGACGCGCGCGATGTCGTCGGCGCTGAACTGGCTGGTATCGCCACCGCGCCAGCTGCCAAGCTGCGCGCGTGCCGCATCGAGTTCGCCCGCCCGCAGCAGCCGCGCGATGCGTTCGGCATCATCGCTGAAATACTTGAACCCGAGGGTCAAATACAACACCGCCACATTCCACACCCAGCCGAGAAACGGGCTGATGCCGGCGAGCAGAAAAAAAACCAGCCATACCCCCGCCAGAACCGGCCCGACCGCCAGTGTCCAGGCAATGACGCCATGGCTGTATTCGCCGGCGTTGAGCTTGCGTTCGAGCCAATGAATGAAAAGGGTGTAACGCTGATAATGCGGCAACGGCTGCCGCAATGGACGTATGTGCTCGAGCACGATGGCAGCGAGGACGGAGAAGAACGCCATCAGCGATTCATTTCCAGGGTGAAGACGCCGATCCGGTCGGCCTTGCCTGCCGGACGATACAGCTCGACCGTCGGCATGACGATGCCCTTGCCGAGCGGTTTCAGCGTGTCGGCCAGCGCCTGATAGGCCTTGGACGGCGCCAGCAACACCGCCGCCTGAACCTGCGCCGCGTAGACCGGGCGACGTTCGATACGGCCTTCCTTCAGGCCTGCGGGGACCGCAGCATCGTCGGCCAGGAGGTAACCCAGTTGCGCCTGCACCTTGCCGTTGCCGGCGCGCGGATCGGTCAGGATCACGCTGATCGTGTCACCCGCCGCCACCCTGGCCTCGGTGAACCGGTCCAGCGCGGTGCGCTGCGATTTGCGCATGTTGCTGATCGGGCCCTCATAATCGAGATAGGCATATCGGTAAGGTCCGGCCACGGTTTCGGTCACGCTGACCGTACTGAATCCGCCCCACCACCAGAAAACCGCCAGTATCGGCAAT
>JAJYXA010000071.1:14952-15622 GCA_021791235.1 Pseudomonadota bacterium | reverse complement strand
TTGACGAACAGCTCCACGCCGAAAATTCCGCGCCCGCCGAGCTTGCCGGTGACGGCGGCGGCGATTTCCTGCGCACGTTTGAGCGCGGTGGCCGACATCGCCTGCGGCTGCCACGATTCGACGTAGTCGCCCCTCACCTGAACATGGCCAATGGGTGCGCAGAAATGCGTTTCGACCTGGCCCGAGGCGCTGAGCGCCCGTACGGTCAGCAGCGTGATCTCGTAATCGAAGTCGATCACGCCCTCGACGATGACGCGCCCCTTGTCGACCCGCCCGCCGCTGGCCGCGTATTCCCACGCCGCCTTGAGCTGACCGGCGGCGTCGACCTTCGACTGGCCCTTGCCGGACGACGACATCACCGGCTTGACGATCACCGGATATCCCAGCGTGTCGGCCGCGGCCGTCATCTCGGCGAGGCTGTCGGCAAACACATAGGGCGAGGTCGGGAGATTCAGCGTTTCGGCGGCCAGCCGGCGGATGCCCTCGCGGTTCATGGTGAGGTGGGCCGCGCGCGCGGTGGGGATGACCTTCGCCAGTCCGGCGGCCTCGATTTCCAGCAGGGTCTCGGTGGCGATGGCCTCGATCTCCGGCACCACCAGTTGCGGTTGTTCCGCTTCGATCAATGCGCGCAGTGCCGCGCCGTCGCTCATGTCGATCACGTACGCGCGGT
>JAJYXA010000071.1:0-14942 GCA_021791235.1 Pseudomonadota bacterium | reverse complement strand
GGGGGCGTTGGCGTAGCGATCCACGGCGATGACTTCAACGCCCAGGCGCTGCAGGGCAATGATGATTTCCTTGCCGAGTTCGCCCGCGCCCAGCAGCATGACGCGGGTGGCGGACGGGGAGAGCGGGGTGCCGAGGCGCATGGCCAGTATCCTGATTCGAAAACGCTGATTTTACCGTGGCCTGCATGCGTGCTGCATGCAGTCTTTGATCGCATTGCCGCTGGGTTGGTGAGCGCGAGGCGTGGAACGGAGGTGGCATATCAGAGCGTGTGAAGGGGCCGCCTGGAAACCGCAAAGCGGTCACTCAATCGGCAGAGGCTTCAAAACGGATTCAATGAATGCCGGGTTTTGTCCCGAAACCGGGTGGGTTGCCTGCTTGAATTCCGTTCGAATGCCTGATTAATGAAGAATCGGTTACTTGGCCTGGGATTCCTCATTCGTCCTCGGTGCGACTGATGCTGGCGTCCAGCGCAGCTTTCGGCGAGGCATCTGTCATGGCATAGATGTTCAGGTATTTGAGGCAGATTACCCGCAGGCAGGATGACAGGTTCTTGTCGTTGGCCACGAGGCAGTTGTCCAGCACGTATTCCAGAAGACGCGGCATGGTGAGATGGCACTCACATGCCATCGATTCCAGCACGTTCCAGAAGGCCCGCTCCAGGGATACCGTGGTGCTGTGGCCGTGGATTCGGAAGCCGCGCTTTTCCGGGATGAACTCGCCTATCTGCGCCGTGGTGCAGGCGTTGAACATGTGATCCATGACATGGTTGATCTCGGTATAGATGGTCATCGGTATTCAACTGCGAAATTTGTTTGCAATAAATACTACCATCGCCAAAATCGGCATGCCTAGAATTCGCTCACACATAAATGTGAGTGCCCTCTGCCGTTGGAGTCGAATGGGGTTTCACATAAATACTAAGGAGACGTAAACCATGGAATTTTTCCGCAAGACGCTGGACCCTGTGATCGCGATGGCGACCATCGCGGTGCTGAATGTTTTCTTGTTTCTGGTTATCGGCGGCTGGACCGTGGGCGGCGGCGAGACCATGATGACCGGTCTCATCGCCCAATTGTTCATGGGTGACGACCTGAAGCGCATCCCCTTCTGGGATCTGGTGTTCCCGCCCCACGCCGATTACTGGAAAATGTACATCAGCCTCGGCATGTTCTTCGGCGCCTTTGTCGGCGCCATGGCCAGCAAGGAGTTCTACCTGCGCATGCCGCGTCATTTTCCGGAATGGCTGATGATCACCATTGGCGGGCTGCTGATGGGCATCGGCATTCGCCTGGCCTATGTCTGCAATGTATCGACCTTTTTCGGCCTGATGCCAGAAATGAACATGGGGGGCTACTTGGCCATGTCAGGCATCCTCGCCGGTGCCTGGGTCGGTTCCCTAATCTACAAAAAAGTCTTGGAGGGCTAAATTCATGTCACCTATTGCGGAATGTATGGTCGCGTTTTTGTTCGGCTCGGTGGTCGGGTTGCTCATGCAACGCTCCCGTTTCTGCAACACGGCGGCCCTGCGGGACGCCATCATGTTCAAGACTTATCGCAACACCAAGGCGTTGTTGATGGCGATGATCATCTTGAGCATCGGCTTTACTGCCTTCATGACCGTGGGTGCAGGCCATCCCTTGGAATTTGATGTGGGGCTCAATACCTTTGCCGGGCTGTTCCTGTTCGGCATTGGCATGGTGCTGGCTGGCGCCTGTACCGTATCCACCTGGGTCAAGACCGGTGAAGGCAACTTCGGCGCATTGTGGGCTTTGTTGTTCACCTTTGTCGGCATGTTTCTCTTTTCCCTGGTGTGGTCCTGGAACTACTGGCCACCGGCACCGGCGAGCATGACCGGCGACCCCAACCTGCCAGCACTGCAACTGGGCTTCGCCAATGCCCGCACACTGCAGGACAAGCTGGGTATTCCTGCGGTGTTCTTTGGGTTGATCCAGGCCGGGGTTTTGTTTGCCATCTATCGCGCCATCCTGCGCAAGGAACGCGCCCAGCACACCCAGCATGAGAAACATCAAATGGAAGTTGCCGTCGAGCACAAAAAGTGATTGATGGGCAACTCACACAACACCGGTCGTGACCGGCTTCAGATTAAGTGAGGAGACTTCAAAATGGGTTTGTTTGGATCGAAAAAGGCTGCTGCCGAAGCCACCCCAGCTGGCGGCGAGGCAACCCTGAGCAACGGGCAGACAGTGAAAATCGCTCGGCGGGTGGACTGCATGGGGGATTCCTGCCCGCGCCCGCAGTTGATGACCAAGAAAGCGGTGGCCGAGATGGGTTCGGGCGATGTGGTCGAGGTGGTGCTGGACAACCCCACGTCGGTAGAGGCGCTACCTCCGATGTGCGACGAACTTAACGCTACCCATCTCGAAACAATCAAGGCTCAGAATCGCTGGCGCGTTTACATCCAGAAAGACTGAACCATGATTGCAAGACTATTGATGCATTTTCTTGTCGCCCTGTCGGCAATCATCGTCGCCGCAGCCTTGGCCTTTGTCTACGTCAAGCCGCCGGACAGTATGCGGGTCAATCGTGACGGTGTGCCGTACTTCACGCCGCCGGTAGCCAACCCCATGACAGGTGAGGCGATTCCGGTGGAACAGTTGGTAAAGCATTATCGGGGAGGTCGCTAATGAGTATGGACTTTGAAACGACTATCCAGATCATCATGTTCTTCGTCGCTCTGGGCATGATGTACCTGGCCTTTCTGGGCGATCCGTTGTAGGAGCTTAACGATGATGAATCGCGCGAGTATTATTTTCTGCACTGTTTCGTTGGCCCTCACTGCGGTGGCGCTTGCTGCGGGTTTCAACCTCGCTGCCATGCCGCGTCAGTCCGTCGCGTTGGCGAAAACGCCGGTTCCCCCCGAAAGCTTGCCGGACATCGACATGCCAGGTTTCGGCAAGGTGTCTGTCATGGACATGATGGACTATTACATCGAGAACCCACCGGCTGCAGCAACGGCAGGCGGTGGCGCGACAACCTCTGTCAAGCGTTTCGGCGGCTGCTGAACATGAGTCGACGGCTCGTCATTGCGGGAGTCGGTCTGGCCCTTCTGGCAGGGGGGACGCCTGCCCGTGCAACGGATGATTTCATCTATGTGCGCAAGGCTGCCGCGCAGCTTCGCGATGGGAGCGTGGTGGTGGACACGCGACCGCTTGAGGACTGCAAGCTGCGCAGTGTGGCGGGCGCCGTCTGCCTGCCTGCCGGCGGTTTCCTCGGCCCGCAACGCAGGCTGCCTGCCGAACGCGACCTGCTCTGGCTGCTGGGTACAGCCGGACTCGGGGGCGACGAAACGGTACTGGTGGTCGGTCAGGATGCAACGGCGCGGGACTTCGTCGCCGGGCTGCTGTACATAGCCGGACAGCGCCGCGTGCGGGTGCTGACGGAACCCGTGGGAAAACTATTGGAAAGCGGCATCGAGACCGGGCCGGGACGAGAACGGAACTTTGCGCGCGAACAGGTGTACCAGGCTGCCATGCGGGATGGGGTGGTGGTGTTGCGCGATGAGTTGCGCGCCATGCGCCCCGCTCCCATGTTGCTGGATGGGCGCACGGAGGCGGAGTATTGGGGCGAAGTGGCGCGCAGCACCCGTAGCGGCCACCTGCCGGGCGCGGCAAGCCTGCCGGGGCTGGTGCTGCGGGCTGGCCTGGTCACGCCAGGGCCACGGCCGTTGCTGCCTGAAGGCGAGCCGGTTGCCTACGGACACGATGCATACGAGGGACTGGCCTATCTCACCCTGCTCACCGCCGGTTATGGCGTGCCGGCCCGGCTCTATCTGGCCGGCTGGGCGGAGTGGGCTGCGGACGGTGCACTACCCGTCGATGCGGCGGGCTACCCCGAGCCGCCTGCCGTTCGGCAAACCGAGGCGCTTCCGCTGGTTCGGCAGGACGGGATGGCGATGGCGGGCACGCTGGTGATGGTTCTGGCAGCCTTCGCGGCGGGCTGGTGGCTGAAGCGTAAAAGGAAAAATTGATGGACATACTGTTTTTTGTAAGCACGGCGGAAGGCGGGAAATTTCTGTTGCCCTTTGCGCAGAGTTGTCGGCGGGCAGGCTGCACCTTCGGCGCTTTCTTCACCCATGAAGGCGTACTGGGTCTGAAGGATGCCGCGCTGCAAGGGGCGCTGGAATATGCCGCCCGGTCAGTGGCGTGCGAGGAATCCTGGCACCGATTCTGCGGCGAGTTGCCGTGTCCCGCCGAACGGGGCAGCCAGACGGTTAACAGCGCCATGATGGGCGAAGCCCGGCGCGTAGTCAGCCTTTAGGGGACGAACTTGAGTAATGAGAAGAAAGAGAAGGCATTGCTGGTATTGGCGCGACACGATCACGCCGAGGCCATGCGCGTGGCGGCCGGCCTGACTATTTTCGGTCATCGGGTCGCGCTGGTTTTCATGACCGGCCCGGTGGCCGAGACCCCGGAAAACGCCACCAACGCCGAACTGCTGGAACTGACCGGCATCGAACCGCAAACCACCGTGGAAGCAATGGCGGATCAGCTCCCTTTTCTGGATGCCGAGGGTCTTGCGCATGCCTTGGGCACGACCGACGCCGTCCTGAGCATATGAGGAAACAACATGAAGATAGTACAACTGGATACCGGTCTGTTTCCTGACGCCCAGACCGTGATCGCCGCACTGCGGCGGATGGAGGTGACGCATAGCGTCGAATCCATTGATTTAAGGTGCCAGGATGTGGAGAGCGAGGCATGGGACAAGGCGGTTGCCGCCATCCAGTCCTCCGATCTGACAATAACGATCTGAAGGAGATGAACATGAAAAAGCTACTGACACATTGGAATGGCCTGCTGGCCGCTGTTTTTATCCTGTTTCTGGGGATAACGCAAACGGCGCTGGCCGCCGATCCGCTGGTCGATACGGCCTGGGTAAAAGCCAATATCGGCAAGCCTGGCGTGGTGTTCGTGGACCTTCAGCCTGCTACCGACTACCTGCGCGGACACATCCCCGGCGCAGTGAACAGCGACTTCGCCAAATCGGGCTGGCGCGAGGAGCGCGCCGCCGACAAGGTGCCCGACATGTTGCCGACTAATCCCGACAAGCTGGTCGCCCACATCGGCAGTCTCGGTATCGACAACAACACCCACGTCGTGCTGGTGTCGCCTGGTGTCACGAATCTCGACATGGGCTGGGCAACCCGCATCTACTGGACATTCAAGGTGCTGGGCCACGATAACGTCTCCATCCTGAACGGCGGCATGAAAGACTGGGCCAAGGACAAGGCAAACCCCATCCAGACCGGCATGACCAAGGCTGAGCCCAAGACCTTCACCGCGCATCTGAACAAGAGTCTGATCGCCACCGTCGAGGATGTGAAGGCAGCCAAAACCAAAGGCGTACTGCTGGTCGACAGCCGTCCCGAGGACCAATATGCCGGTATTAACCGCAGCCCTTTGGCCACCGAAAACGGCACCCTGCCGGGCGCGAAAAACTTGCCGGCCGGCTGGTTGACAGAAAACGGCGGCGGCAAGTTCCGTTCCACGGCACAACTGAAACAACTCTACAAGATCGCCGGTGTACCCGTCAGCGGCGAGCAGATCAACTTTTGTAATACCGGCCATTGGGCTTCCATCGACTGGTTCGTTTCCAGCGAACTGATGGGTAACAAGAAGGCCAAGATGTATGACGGCTCGATGGTCGAATGGACCATGAAGAAGGCCGGCCCCGTCGAACAGAAAGTGAAGCTGAAATAATCAAGCTGAAGTATCGCTTCCTCGTTTGGATGGCTGTGGCAACGCTCTCGGGCGGCGCCATGGCCCAGGGCGAGGACGCGCGCCGATTGGCTGCCGGCTTGGCGGTGATGTCGGGGGACGTGCGGTTGCTTGCAGGTAAGGGTGAGACTTTGCAAAGGCGAGAGGGGCTGCGCGTCCGTGTGACGGGCGATCTGTCCTCCCTGCCGCTGCTGTTGCGGCGCGCTGGCGGGGATGCCGCTTCGGTCCCGCCGCTGCGAGCGGCACTGGCGAAGGATGACTGGCGCACGCTGGACTGGGAATTGGCTGTCCTGCGCCGGCGACACCCACTGGATCTTCGCACCCTGTCGCCCGCCACACCTTCACCTCAGCGATTGCGCCTGGGCGCGGCGATTCATCGCGAGAGATGCGCAGCTTGCCACGATGCGTCCAATGCCGAGGCAAAACTTCCGGCGCTCAACCTGTTCGAGCAGAGCAGGAAAATGCCCAGGGAGGAGTTCGCCGCACGCCTCATCATCGGTGTGCGCGGAAACGGGAGCACCGCTTATGACAACCCCTTCAGCGACCTTGAACTGGGGGCGCTGATCGACTATTACGGTTCGGTCAGGCAATCCGAATAAGGGACAGATTTCCGCAGCCACCTCTACCTGCGCCAGCCTCGCTTATTGGCGCATCATGGCCACGTCCACCTGCGAATCACCCACGAAACCGTACCGGGTCCGCAAAACCCCTGCAGGCAGTCGAGCAGTGCCGAGTGCAATACATCAACCGAAGCCTACGCCGGGCAGGGAGCCGATTGGATGAAAATTCAAGGCCTCGGAGTGATCCTGGACTCAAAGCTGTGACTCGATCGGTAATGCCTGCAGCACGCGCAAGAGGCCGTGCTGGATCGGCGTGGTCTCCGGTTCGACGTCGGAAATGCGTTCAGTGCCCTGGTGAACGTCGACCCATTGCAGGCACTTCGCGATCTTGTTGTCGACGGTCTCGACGACGAGCCGCGGCCTGAAGCTGCGTTCGGGACGCATGGCGTCCTCGGCGATGGCCGTGACCTCGCGGGCGAGTTCGGGCGAATGGATCACCAGCCCCATCTCGGTGTTGAGCAGGGTCGAGCGCGAGTCGAAGTTGAAGCTGCCGATGAACACGTGTTCGTCGTCGAGCACGAAGGTCTTGGCGTGCAGGCTGGCGCGCGACGAACCGCTGCCGAGGTTGCGCAGGCGGCCTCCGGTGGGTTCGGCGACCGGCTTCAGCTCGTAGAGATTGATGCCGGCTTCCAGCAGCGGAATGCGGTAATTGGCGTAGCCGGCATGCCACCGGCACGTAGCTGGCGCCGGGGACAAGCGGGGCGAGACGATCAGTGCGCGCCGGGTGGGGTCGACCCACAGTCCGGCGGATCGACGATGAGATCGGCGCCCGCCTTGAGCGTGGGCGCACAGCCGGGAAGCGCCAGTAGCGCCGCCAGCCCGAAGCAGGCAAAACCGGTCGGATCAGGCCACGTTTTCATGCAGCCGCCGCCAGGCGAAATGAGGGCCGGGATCGGTCTTGCGGCCCGCGGCGATGTCGCTGTGCCCGACCACGGCCCGGATCGGATAGGCCTGCTTCAGCGACTGCACCAGGGGGATCAGGGTGGCGTACTGGGCCTCGGTAAATGGCAGGTCGTCGGTGCCTTCGAGCTCGATGCCGATGGAAAAGTCGTTGCAGCGTTCGCGTTCCTGCCAGCTCGATACCCCTGCGTGCCAGGCGCGCAGCGCGCACGGCACGAACTGGATCAGCGCGCCGTCGCGGCGGATGAAGAAATGGGCCGATACCTCGAGGCCGCGGATCGTCTGGTAATACGGGTGCGCATCCCAGTCGAGCCGGTTGGTGAAAAGATCGATCACCGCATCGCCGCCGAACACGCCCGGCGGCAGCGAGATGTTGTGGATGACGACGAGTTCGATCGCCGTGCCTTCCGGGCGTGCGTCGCAATTGGGCGAGGGCAGCCGGCGTGCCCCCGCCAGCCAGCCGGAGGCGTCAAGCGTAGGGGGAGGGAAAGCGGGAATCGACATGGCGCAAGCTTACTCGACCGCTGCGAAGTCTGGAAACATCGGCGTTGAGGGCTCAAGAGGCTGTTGAAGAACTCTCCGGCGCCCCGTGGAGTTCTTCAACGGCCTGTTAAACTGCCGACTTTTTCCGAGTCCCCCTTCGCCATGACGCCGCTTGAAGCACAACAGTTGTTGGACAACGCCGAGTGCGTCGCGTCAGCGGAGACCGTACAGGCGGTCATCAACCGCCTGGCCGGTGACATCGCGCGCGCCCTGGCCGGCGAATTTCCGCTGGTATTGGCGGTGATGGGCGGGGCGGTGGTGTTTGCCGGACAGTTGCTTCCCCGGCTGAATTTCCCGCTGGAGTTCGATTACCTGCACGTGACCCGCTATCGCGGCAAAACCCAGGGAGGGGCGGTGGAATGGCGGGTGTTGCCGGGGCAGAACGTGGCGGGGCGCAACGTGCTGGTGCTGGACGATATCCTGGACGAGGGGGAAACCCTGGCGGCGATCCGCGACAAGCTGCTGCACATGGGCGCGACGCGGGTATGGTCAGCGGTGCTGACCAACAAGGACAACGGCCTCGCCAAACCGGTCCGGCCTGATTTTGTGGGCCTGGACGTGCCCAATCGCTATGTGTTCGGCTGCGGCATGGATGCGTACGGTCTGTGGCGCAATCTGCCTGCGATTTATGCATTGAACCCTGATGTTTCATCAGGATAAAGGACAATAACATGTTGGGAATCATCGGCGGCACCGGGCTGACCCAGCTCGCCAATCTGGAAATCACCCATCGCCAGGTGGCGCGCACGCCTTACGGCGAACCTTCGGGCGCACTCATCTTCGGCCGCATCTGCGGCCAGGAGGTGATCTTTCTGGCGCGCCACGGCTACGGCCACACCATTCCGCCGCACGAGGTGAACTACCGGGCCAACCTGTGGGCGCTGAAGGACCACGGCGTCGACCGTGTGGTCTCGGTGGCCACCGTCGGCGGCATCCATCCCGCCCTGATCCCCGGCACGCTGGTCATTCCCGACCAGATCATCGATTACACGCATGGCCGCGCCGCGACCTATTTCGTCGGCAGCGACAAACCCGTCATCCACCTCGATTTCACGTTCCCCTATTGCGATGCCATGCGCACCGCACTGCTGCAGGCCGCGTCCCGCGCCGGCATCAGCCTGCGCGACGGCGGCGTGTATGGGGCGGCGCAGGGGCCGCGCCTGGAAACGGCGGCCGAAATCAACCGCATGGAGCGCGACGGCGCCGACATGGTGGGGATGACCGGCATGCCCGAAGCCTACCTGGCGCGCGAGCTGGCGCTCTGCTACGCGGCGGTGGGGGCGGTGGTGAACCATGCGGCCGGACGCGGCCTGTCGGCCGACGGCATCCAGATGGGCGAAATCCAGGCCGTGCTGGGCGAAGTGATGCTGCAGGTGCGGCATCTGCTGGAACAGCTGGTGACCAACGATGCCGCCGGACTGTGCAAGATCTGAACGCCGGATGAAGCGGGCCGCATGAAACTCCATCGCGCCCTGCAGTCGCAAGGATTCGGCTCGCGCAAGGGCTGCATGGCGCGCGTGCGGGCGGGTGCGGTCGCGGTCAACGGCGTGGTCTGCGACAATCCCGAGGCCGAGGTCGACCCGGCCGGGCTGGAACTGACGCTCGACGGCGTTGCCTGGCTTTTTCGCGAAAAAGCCTACGTGCTGATGCACAAGCCGGCCGGCTACGAGTGCTCGCATCATCCCAGCCGCCATCCCGGCGTGTTTGCCCTGTTGCCGCCGCCGCTGCTGCGGCGCGGCGTGCAGTGCGTGGGGCGGCTCGACCAGGACACCACCGGCCTGCTGCTGTTTTCCGACGACGGCCAGTTCATCCACCGCATGATTTCGCCGAAAAAAGGCGTGGCCAAGGTCTATCGTGCCGTCTGTGTCGATCCGGTGACCGATGCCATGCCGGATGCCCTGCGCAGCGGCGTGCAACTCAACGACGAGCCGGCGCCGATCGCCGCCCTGGCGTGCGAAAGGCTCGACGAACACACGCTGCGGCTGACGCTCGCCGAGGGCAAATACCACCAGGTCAAGCGCATGATCGCCGCGACCGGCAACCGGGTCGACAGCCTGCACCGGGAAGCGGTTGGCGGCTATGCCCTGCCGGCCGGCCTGCCGCCCGGCAGCTGGCGCTGGCTGGAGATGGAAGACCTGAAACGACTGGAGCAGCCATGGCCATCCGCGATGTCCTGAAAATGGGCGACCCGCGCCTGCTGGCGCCGGCACGCCCGGTGGAGGATTTTGCCTCGCTCGAACTGGCGCAACTGATCGTCGACATGCACGACACCATGCGGTCGCTCAACGGCGCCGGTCTGGCGGCGCCGCAAATCGGCGTCGGCCTGCAGGTGGTGATCTTCGAGGTCGATGCCAACCCGCGTTATCCGGACGTCGAAAGCGTGCCGTTCACGGTGCTCGTCAATCCCGTGCTGACGTCCCTGTCCGATGCCATGGAAGAAGGCTGGGAAGGCTGTCTGTCGGTACCCGGCATGCGCGGGCTGGTGCCGCGCCACGCCGCCCTGCGCTATCAGGGCTTCGACGCGGCGGGCCAGCCGATCGACCGCAGCGTGAGCGGTTTCCACGCCCGCGTGGTGCAGCACGAAGCCGACCACCTGCGCGGCATCCTGTATCCGATGCGCATCCGCGACCTGCGGTATTTCGGTTTCACCGAGACGCTGTTCCCGGGGCAGCACCTGCAGGACGATTGACGGGGCTTCGGCGCTTTCAGGCCCCGGCTAACCTAAAGTTGTTCCTGCCCTCGCCGCTAACCTGTTACGTAACCGTGGGCGAGGTGCCCCGGCACAAGCAGCAAGGACAACAATGAGCCCGGAACAACCGATTCAGCATATCCCGCGCCGAAACAGCCACGCCGACGCGATGATGGGCGAAGCGGCCCAGCTTGACGACATCGCCGCCCGGTTGATGGCGGTGCAGCGCCACTGGAACGATTCCACCCGTGAGCTTCGCCTGGCGAACGCGCTGGAAGCCAGCCGCTGCGTCTGGCATGCGATTCAAGCCGCACTGGCCGAAGGGACGCTGACGCTGCCAGCCGAGGTGCAGCACAATCTCCTGATTTTGTCGGTGTATGCGGACAGCAAAATCAATGCGTGCGAAACCGCCCCCAGCGTCGACGTGCTGGGCAGCCTCATCGCCCTCACCCGTACCCTGGCGGGGAGCCTGAAGGAATGGCGGGTGGCGGCATGAGTCACGAGGCCGTGCGCATGAGCGGCTTGCAGTCCGACGTGCGGGTCGAGGCGTCCGGTCCGGCCGGCTTGCCGCTTACCGCCGTGGACGTCGGCCCCGCGGTGCGACCGGGCCGCGTCCGCAATCGCAGCAAGACCGAACCGGACGAAAAGGTCAAAAAGCCGGCCGACGGCGTGCGCAAGAAATCGCCGCCCCCCCGCAAGGCCCCCTCGCGCGGGCGTTACGTCGACGAATACGCGCGTCCGGCCTGCTAGGCTCTCAGCGCTTCGCCGATCTCGGCCTCCAGCGCCTCGCGTCCCGCGGGGGCCTGCAGGGCTTCGCCCCGGATCAGAAAGGTGTCCTCGACCCGCTCGCCCAGCGTGTCGATCTTGGCGGCATAGACGCTCACGTCGTGCCGCATCAGCGTCTCGGCCACCGCAAACAGCAAGCCGCCGCGATCCGCGCAGGTGATCGACAGCATGTGGCCGCGCCCCTGCGCGTCGGCCTCCAGCCGTACCGTGGTCGGGTAGGGATGATGGCGCTGGTGGCGCGACAGCCGGCCGCGCGGCACGGCTTGCATCGGACGCGCCGGATCGAGATCGCGCGCCAGTTCGTGTTCCACGAAACTCAGGAAGTCGCGGTAGTGAATGCCGCGATGGGCCAGGTCCATCACTTGAAAGCTGTCGAGCGCATAGCCATGCCGGGTGGTGTGGATCTTGGCTTCGAGGATGGTGTACTGGATGCGCGCGAAGAATCCGCAAATGCGGGCAAAGATGTCGGGGCGATCGGGCGCGTAGACCAGCACCTGGATGCCTTCTCCGGCCGGCGACAGCCGCGCCCGCACGACGGCCTCGGGACTGTCGGCGCGGCGCCACAGCATGCGCGCCTGCCAGGCCATGTCGCGGGCGTCGAAGCGGACGAAATAACGCGTGTCGAGATGTTTCCACAGCGCATCGGCGGCGTCGCTGGGCAGGCCATAGAGGGCGAAGTTGACGCGTGCCTCCGTCTGCTTGGCGGCGATGTCGGCCACCGCTTCGTCGCCGCCCGCCAGCCGGGCGTGCGCAGCGTGATAGAGGTCTTCCAGCAGCTTGCCTTTCCAGGCGTTCCAGACCTTGGGGCTGGTGCCGCGGATGTCGGCCACGGTCAGCAGATACAGCGCGGCCAGCCGGCGCGTGTCGCCGACGCGGGCGGCGAAGGCGGCGATCACCTCGGGGTCGCTGATGTCCTCCTTCTGCGAGGTGCGCGACATCGCCAGGTGCATCTCGACCAGCCAGGCGACCAGTTCGCCGTCCGCCTTGTCGAGTCCGTGCCGGCGGCAGAATCGCCGCGCGTCGAGCGCGCCCAGTTCGGAATGGTCGCCGCCGCGGCCCTTGGCGATGTCGTGAAACAGCGCGGCCAGATACAGCAGTTCCGGCTTGTCGAAGGCGGCGATCAGCCGGCTGGCGAGCGGAAACTCGTGCGCCAGCTGCGGCACGGTGAAGCGGCGCATGTTGCGCAGCACGGTGAGGATGTGCTCGTCCACCGTGTAGACGTGGAACAGGTCGTGCTGCATCTGCCCGACCACGCGGCCGAACGCCGGGATGTAGCGTGCCAGCAGCCCGTAGCGGTGCATCGCGCGCAGCGCCCGGGTGATGCCGATGGGTTGACGCAGCAGCGTCATGAACAGCGCGCGGTGCGCCGGATCGGCGCGGAAGGCGGCGTCGATGCGGGTGCTGCCGCGCCACAGCGCGCGCAGCGTGGCGGGTTCGAAACCGGCCAGTTCGGGATGCCGGGCGTAGACGATGAAGGCGCGCAGCAAGGCGTCGGGCGTGCGCTCGAACAGGTCGGGTGCGCGCGCTTCGAGCAGCCGGGCGCGCAGCTGGAAATCCGCATCGATCGGCTTGGGGGGCGCGGTCACCGGAAACAGCCGCACCCGCAGCGACTGGATGAGGATATCGTTGGCGCGCTGGATCAGCTTGGCGGCGCGGTAATAGCCCTGCATCAGGCGTTCGCCCGCGCGCTTGTGCGCAGTGGCGGCGAGCCCCAGGCGTTCGGCGAGTTCGGTCTGGTAATCGAAGGCCAGGCGGTCTTCGCGCCGCCGGGCCAGGATGTGCAGATGAATCCGCAGGGCCGACAGCGAGCGCTCCTCGCGCGCAATGCGGCGCGCCTCGGCGCGGGTCAGCAGGCCGGCGCGCGCGATGCCGCTCCAGCCGTCCCGGATGCCGCAGGCCTGCGCCAGCCAGTGGATGGTGTGCAGGTCGCGCAGGCCGCCGGGGCTGTCCTTCAGGTTGGGTTCGAGCTTGTAGGCGCTGTCGTCGAAGCGGGCATGGCGCGCCTGCTGCTCGGCCAGCTTGCCGTCGAAAAAACGCTGGGCGTCGAAACGTGCCTGAAAGCGGTGCTTGAACGCGTCGAACAGCGCGGCGGCGCCCCACACGAAGCGCGCTTCCAGCAGATTGGTTTCCACCGTGATGTCGGCGTCGGCCTCGGCCATACAGGCCTCGATGGTGCGCACGCTGTGGCCGATTTCCAGCCCGACGTCCCAGCAGGCCTGCACCCAGTTTTCCAGGGTGGCCTGCTGTTCGGGCGTGGGGTCGTGCGGCAGCACCAGCAGCACGTCGACATCCGAGCCGGGGAACAGTTCGCCGCGCCCATAGCCGCCGACGGCGGCGAGACAGAAGCTGGCGGGCAAGGCGAGCCGCGTGCCGATTTCCGACAGCACCCCGTCCACCAGCGCAGCGTGGCGAGTCAGATAGCGGGTGGCTGAGGGTGTTTCGAGATAGGCCGCGGCAAGCGCCGCGCGGCCCGATTTGAGCCGCTCGCGAAGATCGGCGAACGGGGGCGCGCTCACGCGGCGTGACGGATGCGGTCGGGAACGGCCGGGGCGCCGGCCGACACGGTCAGCACTTCATATGCGCTGTCGGTGACCAGTATCGTGTGCTCCCACTGCGCCGACAGGCTGCGGTCCTTGGTGACGATGGTCCAGCCGTCCGGCATCTGGCGGATGTCGCGGCGGCCGGCGTTGATCATCGGCTCGATGGTGAAGGTCATGCCGGGCTCCAGCACCAGGCCGGTGCCGGGCTTGCCGTAGTGCAGCACCTGCGGGTCCTCGTGGAAATTCTTGCCGATGCCGTGGCCGCAGAATTCGCGCACCACGCTGTAGCCGTGGTTTTCGGCGAAGCGCTGGATGGCGTGGCCGATGTCGCCCAGACGCGCGCCGGGCCTGACGTTGGCGATGCCGGTCCACATCGCTTCGTAGGTGATCTGGATCAGCCGCCTGGCCTGGATCGTCGCCTCGCCCACCGCGAACATGCGGCTGGTGTCGCCGTGCCAGCCGTCCTTGATCACGGTGATGTCGAGGTTCACGATGTCGCCGTTCTTCAGCACCTTGTCGCCCGGCACGCCGTGGCAGACCTGGTTGTTGACCGAGGTGCAGATCGACTTGGGGTAGGGCGCGTGGCCGGACGGCGCATAGTTCAGCGGCGCCGGGATGGTGCCCTGCACCTTCACCATGTAGTCGTGGCACAGCCGGTCGAGTTCGCCGGTGGTGACGCCGGGTTTGACGAAGGGCGTGATGTAGTCGAGCACCTCCGAGGCGAGCCGGCCGGCTGTGCGCATGCCCTCGATCTCGGCGCCGGTTTTGATGGTGACGGTCATGGGATGAGGAAGGGAAAAGCTTTAAAGCGGCATTCTAGCGCGCCCGCCGCGTGCTGTTACAACCCTGGCCCAAGTATGGCCAAGCGGGCGGCGCCCACGATTCCGCCGCAGCATGGGCGCGCATCAGGGTGGCTCCACCTTGAAATTAAAGCCTGATCGAATTAGAATCGCGGGCTGTCCGGAATGGTTCGGACAAATTCGCACACCTGTCATTAAAGGGTGGCGGCGCGTTCGGGTCGAAACAACGCGCGGCTGCTGACGGGTGGAGGCTCAACCCTTTAGGAGATTTTCATGTCTGTCACCATGCGTCAAATGCTGGAAGCCGGTGTCCACTTCGGCCACC
>JAJYXA010000481.1 GCA_021791235.1 Pseudomonadota bacterium | reverse complement strand
GCCAGGGTGGATTTCCCTGCGCCGGACAGGCCGGTGAAAAACACGGTGAAGCCCTGGCGTTCGCGCGGCGGACTCTGCCGGTGCAGTTCCGCGATCACTTCGGGAAAGCTGTACCAGTCGGGAATCTTCAGCCCGGCCTGCATGCGGCGCTGGAACTCCGCGCCGGAGAGCGTCAGCGACCGCGCGCCGTCCGGAACCTCGGCCTCAGGCAGGTATTCTGCGCGGTCTTCCACGTACACCATGCGCGGATAGGCGATGAGCCGCACCCCCACTTGCCCGGCCAGTTCGGTCACGGGCAGATCGGCATGCGTCCGGGTGAGGTCTTCGCCCCGTCGGCAATCGCCATCGGGCTGATGTTCGCCGCCGGCGATCAGCAGGCTGCAGCCATAGTTGCGCGCGACAATGGCGCGCAGCAGCAGCGCGCGCGCACTGCCCTCGCGCGGCGGCGCGGGCAACAGCGTCAGCTGGGTGGTCGCAGCCGGAAAACGTTCGCGGATGGCGAGAAAACTCCTCACCAGACCGAAATAGGCCGGCGCCTCGGTGATATCCCCGCCCACCTGGGGATGCAGGAGCAGGTTGGCTTCGTTCTCGATCGCGCATTTCAGGCAAAACTCGAATTGCGCCCGGTGCATCGGCTGGCGCGCCTGCCATGCCACCACACGGCGCCAGCCGCGCCGCGCAAAAAGCACTCGCAATTCAGCTGGGGTGGCGCGCAGACCGACGAAATCCGGGTGCGGCGGCAAGGCGACGCCCTCGACCGCCCCGCCCAGATGCCAGACGCCATCCGCCTCCCACGCATCGCTGACAGTCAGCACCGCGAGCATGAAGCCTTCGCCATCGCGCAGGGCCACCCGGTCGCCGAGCTTCAGTTCGGCGACGGTCTTCTGCTTGCTGGCAAGCGTGACGGGCAACGGCCAGAACGTGCCATCGTCCAGTTGTCGGTCAGTCTCCACCCGCTCGCATTGCACGCGCGTCATGAAGCCGGCGAGCGGCGAGTAGGCGCCGGTCATCAGCATTTCGAGTTCGCACTGCTGTCGCCAGTCCAGATCGAGCGACGGCAGGCCGAGGGCTTCCTGCTTAAGCGCGGCACTTTTCTCAGGGTCGATCAGATTGACGAGCGTACCGCCATAGGGCGCGATCAGTTGATTCACCATTCAGCTCCAGGAAAAGACCGCAAGGCTATTTATAAACCTTGAAGAAACTAGCAATAAACCGGCCAACTTCCGACTCGGGCAAATGATTGATGCCGGCGGCGCCCTTGCGTCCGCCGCCGGTGTCGAACTGGCTGCACAGGTCATCGGCTCCAGACTTGGCCACCAGTGGGGCGCGCACGCTGACGACATAGCCGCCGTCCGGCTTGGCGGTAAGCACCGCATGGGCCTGCACGGGCGACTCGACTGCCAGCTGGTTGCCGAACACGCCGGAAATCCGCCGCGCCCATTTCTCGGCAGGCAGCATGAAGATGCGCCCGGCGGCACGCGCTTCCGTTGCGTCCAGGGCAACGGCGCGCGCCATGTCTTCCTGATAGCCGGCCTTCAGCGTTCGATAGGCGGCCGACTCGGCGATGAAAGCGAAGGGATCGGCAAACGGGCGCATCTGGCGATACAACTCGGCCGGATCGTAAAACAGGTCGTCGAGCGTTTCGCCATAGCCGTTGTAATTGAGGCATTCACCCAGCGATTGCAGCTGCGCCAGCTGGTCGCCCGACAGGTTCAGGGGGATGGCGGCCTGCCGTGCCGCATCGGCGAGATTGTCGCCGAACGCGGCGGTGACTGCCCATATCAGATGCCGGCGCTGCAGATACCGGTTCACCAGCAGGCTGGTGCAGACGTTGGCGTCGGTATCGATATGCGGATCGAAACGGGGATGCTCGGGAATGTCCCCAGGCTGGTGGTGATCGAAGTAGCGCACCTCTGCGCCTGCTTCGAGAATCCGGTCCAGCGCTTCACGGTTTTTCGACAGGGCGATGTCGAGCACGGTGATGCGATCGCCTGCTTGGGCCTTGACCCGTTTCAGCAGGCTGATATCGCGCTTGGGTCCGGTGACCAGTACGGAATCGGCGGGCTCGGCCAAGCGCAACTGATGCAGCGCGCAGAGGCCGTCGGCGTCGCCGTTGAAAACGTCAATGAGAGGCATGGTGGGTAGGGGCGTGAGGGCGTCGAGCGGCGCGAAAGTGCGGCCATTGTATGAAGGCAAGCGCTGCGATGACAAGCACATGCAATGCACTGTAACGCAGCCATATGACAGGCATCGCGGCGTAATGCTGGCGGTCGGCGCTCAGCAGAAACTGCATGGCCGAGAATTGCCGGCCATACTTGTCGATTGCGCCCGCCAGCCCGAGGTGCAGGAACAGGGCAGCAAGCGGCAATGAAACCAACACGCCGATCAACCGCGGGGTACGTTGCGCGGCCGTTGCCGGCGAGGCAAACAATGCGGCAGCGAGGAACAGGATATAGAGCCAGGCGCACAAGGCCGCAAAGGCCAACGGTTGCGGGGTAGCCATCAGCTCGACGAGATTGTCGGTGTCGGCCTGCACCACCACGCCCCAATACGCCAGCCCCAGTACCGGAAGCGCGGCCCAGTAATGCAGCGCCCCTAGCCGCCGCCCGCGCCAGCGGCGAACGGTTTGCACGGCCAGATACATCAACGCGCCAGGTATCAAGGCCAGCGCCGTCCAGCGCAGCCCGAGCTCCCATTGGCCCGACCAGTGCAACACCGGGCTGCCGCCCAGATCGAAGAGGCTTTCATCCGGTACGGCGGCGTCCAGCAGCAGAAAAGCGATCCCGCCATACATCAGCAAGCCCAGCGGCAACTGTCCCAGGCGAGCCAAGCCGGACACCTGCCGACGCGCCAGCCACACCGGCCCCACCGCCAGCCAGTAGCACGCCAGCGCAAGCAGCAACGCCGACAGCCAGGCATTGTCCGGCCGCAGCAGTTCGCGCACGTTGTACGGCACGAAGGGGGCATGCGCAGCGCCCCAGAACAAAGCACCCATTCCTCCCAGCACCAGCGGCATGTGCCAACGCATAGGCACTGCAGGGGATGAGGCGACGGATTCCGTGTGATGCCGTGCCCGCGGCATGGCCACATGTCGCGGCGCCCGCAGGATGTGGCGTACCACGCCGTAGCCTGCCAGCCCACCCATCCAGGCCAGAAACCAGTCGGTGGTGTCGGCGATCTTCTCCGGCAACATCACCTGCCCCAGTTCGATGAGGGCGGGCATCAACACCAGCGCCAGCACGGCCACCGCAAACAGCGGACCGCGCCAGCGCCAGGGCTGGCGCGCCACGCCCCAGGCCAGCAATCCACCCAGCGGGGCGAAGAACAGCGTCTTGCGCAATACTTCGGTGATGGCGCGGTATTCGGTGCCGAAGTAATACACCTCGAACGGTACCCGCTGCACAAAGTCGAGACGGCTTTTGATGAAGGCGCCGTCAGTGCGGAAATCGAAGGGAAACCAGAACACGAACAGCAGCGTGGCCATCCACCCCACCGCCAGCATGAAGGGCAGCCACGCCCCCCACGCCAGCGGCTTGTCGGCAGACGCCTCACGCCTGACCAGATGCCCCCCTGCGAAGCTGCCCAGCGCCGCGCCGACCGAAGCTGTCAGGATGTCGGTGACATCGCTGACGCGCGAATAGACGAACAGCTGCATGACTTCCAGCCCGGTCGCGGCCGCCACTGTCATGCCCCATGCACGCCACGCACCGCGGGTCCCGTCCAGCCGCCACAACAGCGCAAGCGGCGTCCAGATCAGGGCATCGGTGGCGATGTCGTACAGCGCGGTGGCAGGATCATGCGGCAGGTCGCCAAACGGCACCAGATTGACCATGCCGCTCCGCCATTTATGGAAAATCTCGACCAGACTGATGGTCAGGTCGAGCGGCAGGACGTTGTAAAACACGACCCCCGCCAGATACGTCCAGGCCAGGCGCTCGGCCAGCGTGGCACGGGCATGATTATGTTGCCAGGACTGCAACCACTCGGTGAAACGCCTTCCGGTCCCCCACCACGCCAGCACACCAATGAGGCCGCCCAGCGTTTCGGCAAAGATGTCGTTCTGCGACACCGTACGCTGCGGGAAAAACAGCTGGGTGAATTCGATGCCGACGCTCAACGCGGTGGCAGCAGGAACCAGCGCCAGCGTGGCCGCAAGATTGTGCAGGCGCCCGCCGCCCGCCGTCATGGCGCCCATCCACAGGTAGGTCAGCGGAATGAACAGCAGCAGATTGGCGACCCAGTCAGCGCGCGACCCAATGCCCAGTTTGAGAAACGGTATTGAGCCGAAGCGTGCTACGGCGACATCCCACGGCAACGCATGAAATTTCAGCGGAACCAGGCTGCCGTATATGACAAACACGGTGTAGACCAACGCGATCAGCCACAACAGCGCACGTGGATTGCCGGGCGATTTCATGCCGCCACTCATGGCCAGGACGCTTCCAGCGTACGCGACAAGGCAGGGGAGACAATCGCTCCGGCAGGCGCCGCCTGCCAGTCTGGATAGGTCGCCAATTCGCGCAGCAGGCTTTGCGGCAGGCGGCGCATCTGCGGACGCTGCGCCAGCAGGCTGGGAGTCAGCTTTGATACGGCAATGTTCAGCAGATCGGGATGATAGGGCAGCGTGATGTTGTAAGCAGCTTCTCCGCCCAGCAAGGCGGGGGAGGCTGCCACCACGTTGGCGAGCACGCGCTGGCGGTAGCGTGTGCCTTGGCCGCGCCGCACCTGGATGCCGGTTCCCGACGCCAGCACGGTATTGGAGAAAATCGCCATGTCGCGCGGCACGTCGTTGTGTGGCTGGACATGAATCGCATCGCCGCTGCCGTTGATGAACACATTGTCGTACAGTGCCACGCGTCCCTCCGCCTGAAATAAAGCTTCGCTGGGATTGTGCAGAAAGAGATTGCCGTAGACCAGATAGCGGTCCTCGCTGCCTGCCCCCATCAGCGGGAAATGTCCGAGCAGGACGTTGGGACGCGCCTGCGGCCCGGGCAATGCGTCCTGCTTGGAAAACACGTTGTAGCGTATCACCGTGTCGTGGCGGTCGGCATGCCCGGGCGGCCGGGCAGTTTGGTGCTTGATCTGCAGGCTGTAGCCGAGCGTGTGCGAGACCCGGTTGGCCTCGATGAGGCCTCCGACAAAAGGATCCGTGCCATCGGCGTCGCCGAGATACATGCCGGTGCCTACCCGCTCGATGCGGTTTCCCCGGATCACCCAGCCGAACGCCGGACACTTGGTGGAGATGCCCACATTCTGCTGCGACGCGGCATGGTCGTGGATGAAAAGATGGTCGAGCGTAATGAAGTCGGCATAACGGCTGTGTCCCTCAGCCTTGACCGCATCCACCGGCTGGTTGCGGCCATCGAGTTCCAGCTGGCGCAATACCAGATAGCGCACATCGACCAGACTGACCGTATTGGCGCCCGGCCGGGCGAGGAAATGCGGCGGTTCGTGTGGCTCGGCCGCCTCGACGACGATGGGTTGGCCGGCATGGCCCGACAGATTGCGCAAGGGCAAGCCCTGCAGGTAATCGCCCGGCGCAAGCAGCAAGTGGTCACCCGGCTGCAGGCGATGCAGATAGTCACGGTAATCGTGCGTGTTCGCGCGGTAATCCGTCGCGGTCGCCGTTCCCGCCAGCAAGCAGAGCCATGCTGCGCAGACGGCCTTCCGCATTCAGTCCGCCGTGTCCGGTAACGGCAGCCCGCGCTTCAGCAGATCCAGCTTGCCGTAGAGCACGCGGGTCATGCCTGCCACGCTCTGCCGTCCGGTATCCACCACGATGTCGGCCACTTCGCGATACAGCGGGTCACGCTGCCTGAACAGCTCCCGCAGCCTGGCGAGCGGGTTCTCGGTTTGCAACAGGGGGCGATTGCGGTCATGCCGTGTGCGCTCATACAGATGCTCGGGGGTACCGCGCAAGTAAATCACCACCCCGTTTTTTTTCAGATTGTCACGATTGGCCACCGACAGGACCGCGCCACCGCCGGTGGCCAGAACGATGCCGGACAACCCGGTCAGCTCGGCGATCGTCGCCTCCTCGCGCTTGCGGAAACCTGCCTCGCCTTCGATCTCGAATATGACCGGAATCTTGACGCCGGTTCGGGCTTCGATTTCATGGTCCGAATCGTAGAAGGTACATCCATAATGCCGGGCCAGCAGCCGCCCCACGGTCGTCTTGCCGGCACCCATCAGTCCGACGAGGTAAAGATTGTCTCGCTTGCTCATGGCGCCATTCTAAATGAGTGCGGCACAATGGCCAGCGGTGCACGGACGCGCGCAAGCGAGAAAACCGGACGAAAAAAAGCGCGGGACACGCCCGCGCGTTGAGGATCATCCAGAATCAGCGTATCGACAGGCGATCGTCGAGGATCCGCGGCGTGAGGAAAATGATCAGCTCGGTCTTGGTGTTTTCTCTGTGAGTAGTCTTGAACAGATTGCCAAACACTGGCACATCGCCGAGCAGAGGAACCTTGTCCACGGATGATCTTTCGTCGCCATCATAAATTCCACCCAGCACCAGGGTTTCGCCGTTATTCACCCTGACCTGTGTTTTGATGCGCTTGGTTGCAATGGCTGGCACAGTGAAACCACCAGTCGTCACACTGCCTCCCGCATCTTGTGCGTCTTTCTGCACTTCCACATTCAGGATCAGTGAATCATTATTCAGAATTTGCGGATCGACCAACAGACAGAGGAAGACGTCCTTGAACGATACGGTAGCAGGAGAGTTGGCCGAGCCTGGCGTAACATAGGGAATCTGGCTGCCGTTGAGAATCACCGCCGGTTTCTGGTTGGTGGTCAGCACGCGCGGATTGGAAATCACCTTGCCCCGGTTTTCCGCTTCCAGTGCACGCAACTCCAAACCTAACAAGTTTCCATTGGCGGGATCCACAAGGCTCATGAGCAGATTCGGCACAACATTAGGTACGTCTTGCCCTGCGCCGCTGAACGAACGGGTGCCACTGGCATTCGCAGCCGTGAAGTTCAGCCGGGCACCCAGATCACGGTTCCAGCCACTGTCGGCCACCACCACCCGCGCCTCGATCATGACCTGACGCGCAGGCACGTCCAGTCGAGCGAGCAACTCGCGAACCTCCTGAATCTTGCGCGCCGTATCGGTGATGATCAGCGTGTTGGTCTTCAGCTCGTAGGTCGCACGTCCCCGCTTGGTAAGTATCTTCTGATCGTTGTCTCCACCGCCTTGCTGCGCGCCCTGCACTGCAGTGCTGGTCAGGCCTTGTGCCTGAGCCGAGCAATTTACCGAACCGCTGCCTGCGGAGCCCGAGGAAGTTCCGGATTCGCCATACAACATCGATTTCGCTTCATCCGCCCGCATATAGTTGAGCTGGATGTACTCGGTGGTAAGAGGCTCAAGATCGGCCACCTGGTTCTTGGCCTCGAACTCCAGCTTTTCCTTGGTCATCAATTCGTCTTTGGGCGCGATCCAGATCACGTTGCCGTTCTGGCGCTTGTCGAGACCCTTGGTCTGCAGGATGAGATCAAGCGCCTGGTCCCACGGCACATCTTTCAGGCGCAGCGTGAGGTTGCCGGTCACGGTGTCACTGGCGACGATGTTGAGGCCGGTGAAGTCGGCGATGACCTGCAGCACCGAGCGCACTTCGACGTTCTGGAAATTGAGCGAGAGCTTCTCGCCGGTGTATTTCACCTTGCCGTCAGCCGTTTTCTTCTGGCCGTCGTCGCTCTGTTTGACTTCGACGATGAAGCTGTTGTCGGTCTGGTAGGCGGAATACTCCCAGCCGCCCTTGGGCTGGATCACCATGCGCGTGTTGTCGCCCAGGGTATAGGTTTCGACGGTCTGCACCGGGGTGCCGAAATCCGCCACATCCAGACGGCGCTGCAGGGCCTTGGGCAGTTCGGTGCCGATGAAATCGACGACCACACCATTGGACTGCTGGCGGATATTGATCCCCGCCTGCGCGTCGGACAGGGTGGTCACGATGCGCGCCTCGCCTGCCGCGCCGCGCCGGAAATCGACATCACGGATCGTATGGCGAGCGCCACCGGGCGCGGCCTCGGCAAAACGCGGGCTGACATTCACGGGCGCTGCACTGGCCCCGACATCGCCGAGGGCAATCAGCAAGGATTTGCCGTCAATCGAGGCATCGTATTCAACCGACTTGTTCAGGTTGAGCACCAAGCGGGTACGTGTCCCGGCCTGTACCACATTCACGCTCGACAGCGGGCCGAGGTTGGCCTCGACGGTGTTGCGGCCCATGGCGTTGCCCGTATCAGGCAGGTCGAGCGCGATGCGCGGTGGATTGCCGACCGTGAAACCGGCCGGCGTGGCGGTCAGCGCCTTCTTGAGGTTGACGCGCACCACGACCTTGCCGCCCGGCAGCGTCGTGGTTTCGACGCTTTGCACTGCATTGCCGGTAGGCGGCACGTCGGCAGCGCGCACCGCGAACGGCAGCACCAAACCTGTGAATAGGATGACCCCAAGGAGATGACGGGTCATTTTCTGGGCAATTTTCGGCAATGCATTCATGTCAGCCTCTTTGAAATTCAGTGTTACTCGTACCCTTTAGGGTGTTTATGCCCTTTGGGTGCAAATCATTCTTGCAAATTCAGGGTGCTGGTCCGCTCCGACCAATCCCCGGCGCTATCCTGGACAATTTCACGCAGCGTCACTTCGCTGTCGCTGATCTGCGTGATGAGGCCGAAATTCTGGCCCATGTAATTGCCTTTCTTGACGTGATATACCGCGTTGTCCGGCGTCTTGATCACGGCCTGAATCACGCCCTTCTGGGACAGCACCCCCACCATCTTCAGCGTTTCCAGCGAGAACGCCTCCAGGGGTTCTTTCGGACGGGTGAGATCGGGCTGCATTCCGCCGCCCCCACCGGTCGAGAGCTTTCTCGGCTTGAAGGGATCGGGCAGATCAAAGGCGCTGTAACTGAATGGCTCGTAGGCCTTGACCTCGGGCAGCGGATCGATTTTCCCCTGCATGTCCTTGCCGGTTTCGGCGACGAAACGGTGCAGATCGTCCATGTCGCCACTGCCGCAGCCGCTCAAACCGGTGACTATCAATGCGATGGCCAGGCGCTTCATTTCTTTTGCTCCTTGGCTTTTTGCTTCCGGGCGATGACTTCATCGTCGTCCAGATAACGGTAGGTTTTGACAACGGCGTCCATATTCAACACGCCATCCTTGGCAGGCTCCATGGAAATGTCCTGCAAGGTCACGATGCGCGGCAGTTTGGAGACATCGCTGACGAAGGCGGCAATGTCATGGTAGCCACCGGTCACTTTGACGTGGATGGGCGTTTCGGCATAGAACTCGGACACGGTTTCGGCTTCGGGCTTGAACAGGTCGAACTGCAGTCCACGTCCCAGACCCGCCTGGTTGACGTCCGTGATCAGCGCATCCATTTCCTGTTTGTTCGGCAACTGCTTCAGCAACGCGCCGAAAGCCTGCTGGATGTCAGCCAGCTGCTTTTTGTAGGCCTCCAGATTGATGGCCTGGTTTTTCTTGGTGGTGAACACGCTGCGCAGCTCGGTTTCCTTCTGCTTCGCGGTGTCGAGCGTCGCCATTCCGCTGCGCCAGTCGAACCACCAGCCGGCCAGAACGATCGCCACACACAACAGCGTCAGTGCGACGAGTTTGGTCGGCAGCGGCCAGTCTGCCAGCGTTTTCAAGTCGAGTTTGTTAAGTTCGTCCAGGGTCATGCCTTGCCCCCCTTGTCATTCGCGCTGTCCGGTTGCTGATGCGTCTGCTTGACGGTCAGCACAAATTCGTTGGCGCGCAGATTATTCACGGTGGCAGCCTTGATCTCGACCAGGCTGGCCGCTTCGAACCAGGGCGAGCCGTCGAGATTGCGCATCAGCGTGGAAACGCGCGCACTCGATTGGGTGTAGCCGCTGATGGTGACAATGTCGCCCGCCTGCTTGAAAGACTTGAGATAAAGCCCGTCTGGCAACAGGCGGATCATCTGGTCAAACAGATGCACGACTTCGGTACGGTTGGATTGCAAGGTCTCGACGACTTGTTTGCGTTCCAGCAGCGCCTGGGTCTGCTCGCGGATTTTCTTGATTTCGCCGATCTGGCTGTCGAGCTTGGCGATTTCCTGTTCCAGGTAAGCATTGCGCGCTTCCTGGGTCGACTGCCGCGCAGCAATCACGCTGTGACCGAGGACGACGGCAAGGACACCCGCCGCAACGGCGATACCAAGCAGGATATTGAACTGGCGCCGCCGGGCGGCACGCGCAAGTTCACGGTGGGGGAGCAGGTTAATGCGGATCATTGGGGGTCAAACCTCCGCATGGCAAGGCCGCAAGCGACAAACAAGGAAGGCGCATCGGCAGTCAATGCCTGCGGCCGAATTTTGGGTCCGACCGCCATGTTGGCAAACGGATTGACGACCATCGTCGGGGTACCGGTGCGCTGGGCGACAACTTCGTCGATGCCGGGGATCATGGCACCGCCGCCGGCCAGCAGGATCTGGTCGACCTTGCGAAACTGGGTCGACGTGGTGAACAACTGCAGGGCACGGCCGATTTCCATTGCCAGGGTTTCGCTGTAGGGCTGCAAAACTTCCATGTCGTAGCTTTCGGGCAACGTGCCCTTGCGCTTGGCGTTTTCGGCTTCCTCGCCGGTCATGCCGTAGCGGCGGGAAATCTCGTTGTTGAGCTGGTTGCCACCGAAGCCATGTTCGCGCAGATAAACCGATTCATTGTCGTTGAGGATGTTGATGTGCATGTTCTGCGCACCCACGTCGATGATCGCCACGGTCTGGCCAGCGCCACTGTTCGGCAGCAGATGGGCAATCTGCTCGTATGCGGTCTGCGTGGCATAGGATTCGACGTCCATGATCAGCGCCTTGAGGCCGGCCGCCTCGACGGCCGCCACACGATCCTCGACCTTCTCCTTGCGCGCGGCGGCAAGCAGGATCTGCATGTCGTCGGGGCTGCTGGGCGACGGACCGAGCACCTGAAAATCCAGATTCACCTCATCGAGCGAGAAAGGAATGACCTGATTGGCCTCGGCCTCCACCTGGTTTTCCAGGTCGATGCCCTTGAGGCTGGCGGGTGCCAGGATTTTTTTGGTAATGACGGCCGACGACGGCAACGCCAGGGCAACGTTCTTGATCCGCGTCCCCAGGTTCTTCCAGGCAGTACGCAAGGCATCGGCCACCTGATCGAGGTTGGCAATATTGCCGTCCGTCACGGCATCCTTGGGCAAGGGCTCGATGACATAGCGTTCCACCCGCAGCATGCCCTTCCCGGCGTCGGACAACTCCACCAGCTTGACCGCAGTCGTGCTGATGTCGAGCCCCAGGATGGGCAGACCCTTGGCGGACAGCCAGTCCAGATTGATATTCAGGTGCAAGAGTTTTCCTTTACACTTCTGTGAGTTGGCGCTTTTTCTTATTATTGTTTTTAGATGCTAGCAACAACACACGGTTTTTAACAGTTTTTTTCTTGCCATCACACTAGAGTTGAACATGTGTGTCCAATTTCCAACACCACTAACGCCTATAATCGTCGGAAACTTTAGGCATCACATGGCAGATTCGGCCGATACCGCCCGAGATCGTTGCAGCCCAGTACACTGCGCGACTGGCGAGCCACCAATGTGGATAAATACAGCGGGGTATTGAGACGGCCCCGCTGGCCCCTCCCTGGCAGGACGGCCATTTGGTATGGTTGCTCCGACGTCTTCATAAAGTAAGGAACCGGATGTTTTCGAAATGGTGGCATTACGCACTGGCATTGATCGTCAGCCTCGGCGTCGTCGGCACGGCGCTGGCCGGGTTGGCCGCCGCATTGATTTATCCGAACCTGCCGCCGCTCGAAGCGCTGACGGACTACAAGCCCAAACTGCCACTGCGCGTATTCACGGCTGACGGCGCCCTGATCGGCGAATTCGGTGAAGAACGCCGGGCCTTCATCCCCATCGATAAAGTCCCGACCTACATGAAGCAGGCGATCATCGCCGCCGAAGACGAGCGCTTCTACGAGCATGGCGGGGTGGATACGCTGGGCGTGCTACGCGCCGCGGTTTCGAACCTGGTGTCCGGCGGCGCCAAGGAAGGCGCCTCGACCATTACCATGCAGGTGGCACGCAATTTCTTCCTGTCGAACGAAAAGACGCTCACCCGCAAGCTGTCGGAAGCCATGCTGGCGATGAAGATCGAGCACAGCCTGTCGAAGGACAAAATTCTCGAGCTGTATCTCAACCAGATCTATCTCGGGCAGCGTGCCTACGGCTTCGAGGCCGCAGCACGCACCTACTTCGGCAAGCCGATGCGCGAATTGTCGCTGGCCGAATTCGCCATGCTGGCCGGATTGCCAAAGGCGCCGTCGCGCTATAACCCGGTGGTCAACTTCCCGCGCGCCAAGGCACGCCAGGAATATGTCCTGGGGCGCATGCGCGCGCTCAAATTCATCGACCAGCCGACTTGGCAAGCAGCCGTCAAACAGAAACTGGTCATTCGCCAGGCGCGGCAGCAGACCGATGTTTCGGCTGATTACGCAGCCGAAATGGTGCGCCAGGCCCTGTTCGAGAAATACGGCGAATCCATCTACAGTTCAGGCTACAAGGCCATCACCACGCTGCGGCGCGCCCAGCAGGCGGCCGCCGACCTCGCGGTATGGCAAGGCATTGCCGACTATGACCAGCGCCACGGCTATCGCGGACCGGAAAAGGAGATCAGCCTGCCCGCCGACAAGGCCCAGCGTAAAGCGGCGATCGCCGCCGCGCTGGAGGATCTCGCCCCGGTCAGCGACATGCAACCAGCCGTGGTCGTGAGCGCCACCCCCAAGCTGATCCGTGCCCAGCTGGAAAACGACACGGTGGTCGATATTTCGGGCGCCTCACTCAAATGGGTGGCCAACTGGGCCGACGGAAAAAAAGGCCGGCAGCTGGTGCCCGGTGCCGTGGTCCGCGTGCAGGCGATAGGCAAGCCGCAGCAATGGCGACTGGCACAGCTGCCCGAGGTGGAAGCAGCACTGGTTGCCCTGAACCCGAATGATGGCGCCATCACTGCACTGGTCGGCGGGTTCGATTTTCACCGCAATAAATTCAACCGCGTGACGCAGGCTTGGCGACAGCCGGGATCGAGCTTCAAGCCCTTTATTTATTCGGCTGCGCTGGAAAAGGGCTATACCCCGGCCACCATGATCGACAACATGCCGCTGACCCTGAGCGCCGAAGAGGCCGGCGGCACCGCCTGGGAACCCCAGAACTACGACGGCGACACCAGTGGTCCGGTGCGCATGCGCACCGCGCTGACCAAATCGCTCAACCTGGTGTCGGTGCGCATCCTGCAGGGGATCGGACCGAACTACGCGCGTGACTATATCCGTCGATTCGGTTTCGATCCTGCCCGTCATCCGCCCTATCTCACCATGGCACTCGGCGCAGGCAGCGTCACCCCGCTTCAGCTGGCCGCGGCCTATGGTGTATTCGCCAACGGCGGCTTCAGCGTCAAGCCCTATCTGATCGACAAGGTCTATGACAAGGAGGGCCGGCTACTGATGGAAGCCCGGCCACAAATAGCGGGTGGAAGCGCGCCACGCGTGATCGATCCCCGCAATGCCTGGTTGATGACGAGCATGATGCAGGACGTGGTGCGCTACGGAACCGGCGCACGCGCCGCCCAGTTGGGGCGCAGTGACATCGCCGGCAAGACGGGCACGACCAACGATGCGCGCGACATATGGTTCGCCGGGTATACCCCCGACCTGGTGGCCATCGCCTGGATGGGTTACGACCAGCCGCGTTCACTCGGCCGGCGTGAAACCGGCGCCCAATCCGCCCTGCCGATCTGGATGGGCTTCATGGGTCCAACACTGAAAAACATGCCGCAAAAAAGCTGGACCATGCCCAGCGGCATCATCAGCGTGAATATCGACCCGAACACCGGAACCCGTCTGCCCGACACACTAATCGGCGAATTCCTGGGGAAAATCCTGGGCACCGATTCAACCGGCATGGTTGAACATTTCTATCAGGAATTCCCGCCCCCCGACGCGCCTGCCGCGGGATGGAATACCGGCACCGACGCGCCTGCAGACCCCGCAACCGTCTCCCCGGGAACGCCGCCATGAAACATCAGGACATGCGCCGCCGCATCGCCCATGCCGCGGCGCGCATGCTGGCCGAGGACGGCAGTCTCGATTACGGCAGCGCCAAACGCAAGGCGGCACGCCAGCTCGGCGCACCCGACAGTGGCAACCTGCCGGACAACCAGCAGGTCGAGGACGCGTTGCGCAGCTACCAGGCGATCTACCAGACCGACGAAACACGGGCACATCTGGCGCTGCTGCGTCAAACCGCCATCGAATACATGGAGCAACTTGCGGAGTTCGATCCCCATCTCACCGGATCCGTCCTCAACGGTACGGCCGGCCCGCATGCCGACATCAACCTGCAACTCTTTACCGACCACCAGAAGGATGTCGAATTTCTGCTAATGCGCCTGCCTTCGCCCTACCAGGCCGGTGAGTACCGGGCCTCGGATGCTCCGGGGCGGTTATATCCCCGCTTCGTGATCGATGATCCGCGCGCCCGGGTCGACCTGGTCGTCTACCCCGCATCCGAACTGCGCAACATGAAGCGCCTGCAAGCCGATGGCAGCCCACGGCGCCTGCGCTTGCCACAGGTCAGGACGCTCATTTGATCGTTATCATTGCTGCCCGCTCTGGCATGGAAGATGCTCGCCCACACTCCATGGTTCTGATGAGTAAACGGCTGTGATCCGATTTTTCCGGCACTACGTGCCGCTGAATTTACTGCTGCTGGTATTGATCGAAACGCTGATCCTCAGCGGATCGATCTACGCCGGGGTGAGCGCTCGCTTCCTCGATGGCAGCACGATTCCGGCCGAGCTCGACCCGTTGCTGCCCAAGGCCCTGACCTTCGCCATCGTCATGCTGGGCCTGATGACCGCGAGCGGCTTGTATGACCTCGAGTGGCAGGGGGGCATACGCGCGCTGCTGCAACGCCTGGGCCTGAGTTTCGGGCTGGGGCTGGTAACGATGAGCCTGCTGTTTTATTTTTTCCCTGCCTTGCTGGTCGGGCGAGGCGCCTTCCTGCTGTCGTTCGGACTGGCCCTGCTGGGCATTCTGCTCAGCAGGGCCCTGTTCATCCGCTGGGCACGGGTCGGCGCGCTCAAGACGCGTGCCCTGGTGATCGGCACCGGCAGCCGTGCCGCCCACGTTGAAGCCATGCTGACCAAGCGCTCCCATTCCAGCAATGTCCAGGTCATCGGTTACCTGCCGATGGGGGGGAGTCATCATTTCGTCGACCATGCCCGTATTCTCGACACCCAGGAACCGCTGCCCGAACTGGCGCTCCGTCTGCAAGTCAGTGAGATCATTCTCGCCGTACGCGACCGCCGTGGCGGCGGCATGCCGGTGCAGGACCTGCTCAAGTGCAAGCTATACGGCATTCGCATCCTTGAACTGTCCAGCTTCTTCGAGCGCGAAAACGGCCATCTGCAGCTCGATTCGATGAACGCTAGCTGGATGATCCTGTCCGAGGGCTTTCACCAGGGCATGCTGCGCGACACCGCCAAGCGCCTGTTCGACCTGTTGGTGAGCGCCGCCATGCTGGTCGTCTGCCTGCCGGTCATGGCGCTCACCGCGCTGCTCATCAAGCTGGAAAGCCCCGGCCCC
>JAJYXA010000263.1 GCA_021791235.1 Pseudomonadota bacterium | reverse complement strand
GATCTCATGGCTTCGATCAGGTGGCGGGCGATTGCCAGACCAAGTCCCGCGCCCTCGATGCGGCCTCTTTCCGCACCGAGGCGATTGAAGGGCACGAACAGTTGCGCCTGGTCGGTGAGGGCAATTCCCGGCCCCTCGTCCGTGACGGAGAAACGGACGCAGTCATCATCAACGGTGCGGCAAAGGAGTGTGACCTTGCCCCCGGCGCGGTTGTACTTGATGGCGTTCGTAACCAACTGGTTAAGGACCTGGTGCAGCGCATGCCGGTCGGCGGCGACCTTGCAGCAGTCGCAGGCATTACTGCAGTTCAGCGGCGACTTCACGAAGCGGGCGGTGGCGGCGTTCGCAGCCAGGCAGTCCTCAAGCACCTCGGCCGGAACCAGCGGCTCGATCTGCAGGTCGAGATCACCGGACTCGATCCCGGCCAGTTCGAGCACGCCGTTCATCTGCGCCAGCAGGCTGGCGCCCGCCTGCTGAATTTCGTCAGCGCTGGTGCGGACGCCATCGGGCAGGTCGGGCTGCATACCGATGAGCTGGGCATGGCCGAGGATGGCGTTGAGCGGGGTGCGCAGTTCATGGCTCATGCTCGAGAGGAACAGCGACTTCGCACGGTTGGCTGCCTCGGCCTCGTCCTTGGCCTTGACGAGGGCCTCCTGCGCCTGCCTGCGCAGGGTGATGTCCCGATCGATGCCGCGGTAGCCGCAGAAATTGCCGTCGGCGTCGAAGAGCGGCACGCCGCTGGTTTCCAGCACCACCTCGTGGCCGTCCTTGTGCAGGTTGACGTTCTCGAGGCTGGAAAACGGACGCCGGTTGGCCACGATGTCGCGGAAGGTCCAGCCGATGTGCTTCGCCTCTGAAGGCGGCATGAAATCGAAGGGCTGCTTGCCGATGACTTCCTCGGGCGCGTAGCCGAGCAGGTCCATGACCTTGTTGTTGCAGAAGGTGTAGGTCCCCTTGGGATCCACTTCCCAGAACCAGTCTGAAGTCGACTCCACCATGCTGCGAAAACGCACCTCGCTTTCCTGCAGTGCGCGGGCGGTCGCCTCGTTTACGAGGCCGTGGCGCAGGCTGTTGGCGAAGCGGGAGAGAATGGGCGCGAACAGGTCGCGGAACGGCACAGCCTGCGCCGGGGGCTCGCGAAAAAACAGCAGGAGGTGCCCCAGCTCCGGCAAGGCGAGGGCCAGCGTGTGGCGGAGGCTCCCGTCGTCCGGCAGACCGGTCTGCGCGTTTTCCTCCTGTTCCCCGGCCAGCAGCCCGACCGGCCAGTCGATGGTTTTCCCTTCCATTGCGAGCAGGGCCGGGTTGCCTATGGCAGCGTAAACCTCCGCTGCGATGGTCGTGCTGTCGACCGCGGGCTCGGGGTGCAGCAGCACTGCACCGCAGGCGCTGCCGGTGTGGGACAACAGGTGTTGCAGGACCGCGACGGCAAGCGGGTGCGCGCGGGTTTCGCCTGCCATGGCCATGGCCAGGTCATAGAGGACGGGAACGGGCTGGTCGCGGTTCAGGGGCATGTCAGCGCGGGATGTCGGGGTCGGGACGCGGCTGAGGCCATGCGCGGAAGCGTGCCGTGATCGCTTCGGCCTCGAAGAATTCGAGGGAGATCCAGGCGGTCGGATTCATGCATCGTTGCGGGTCCCGAGGGCAAGGCTGTCGACCACCCTGAACAGCGCGGGAATGTTGATCGGCTTGGTGATATAGGCATCAAAACCCGCCTTGAGGCCGCGCTTCTCGTCGCCCTTCATGGCGTTGGCGGTGACGGCGACGACCGGTACGGCGGCGGTGCCCGGGTCCGTCTTGAGGACCTTCAGCGCGGCGTAGCCATCCATGCCGGGCAAGTTGATGTCCATCATGATCAGGGCCGGCGGCTCGACGTGTGCCAGCTGGATGCCGATCTCCGCCGTATGCGCTATCCGCAGTTCCAGATTCTCGCGTGCAGCAAAGATCTGCTGCATCAGATGCTGGTTCATCGGGTTGTCCTCGACATAGAGAACGTAGGCGCGCGTGGCGGGCGCAGTGGCCGTGTCGGTGGCTGCGGGTTCGCTCGCGGCGTGCACCGCTGCGGCCGTGACCGGCAGGCTCACCCAGAAGGTGCTGCCCCGGCCTTCCACGCTCTCAAAACCGATGCTGCCGCCCATCGCCTCGACGATGCGGCGGGTGATCACCAGACCGATGCCGCTGCCTTCCACCTGTCCACGTTCCGCGCCGAGCCGGTCGAACGCACTGAACATGCGGGCCTGCTTCTCGGCTGGAATGCCGGGGCCGTTGTCGACGATGGTGATGCGTGTCGCGCCGTGCTCGGCGTGGCAGGCGATGTGCACCGTGCCGGCCGGACGGTTGTACTTGATCGCGTTGGAGAGGAGGTTGATCAATACCTGTTGCAGGCGGGTGCTGTCGGCCACCACGATGGTGTCCTTGCCGGTGCCGCCGGCGTCGATCAGCTGGATGCCGCGGTCGCGCGCGATCGGCGCGACCATCGCCAGGCTGTCTGCCACCACGGCCCTCACGCTTACCGGCGCGGGGAACAGGTCCAGCTTGCCCGCCTCGATGCGGGTCAGGTCGATCAGGTCGTTGACCAGCGACAACAGATGTTGGCCGGCACGTTCGATCTCATGGGCGTACTCCTTACTGTGCGGCGGCAGTCTGGGGTCCATACCGAACAGCTGGGCGAAGCCGAGGATGGAATTGAGCGGCGTGCGCAGCTCATGGCTCATGCTCGCCAGAAATTCGCTCTTGGCACGGCTGGCGGATTCGGCGGCCTCCTTGGCCTGCAGCATGGCATGTTCCGCCTGCTTGAGTTCGGTCACATCCTGGACCGTGCCGGCCAGCTGCAGGAGCTGGCCGTTTGCGTCGACCCTGGCATGCGCGAGTTCGTGGACGTAGCGCACCTCGCCGTCCGGCCGCACGATGCGGTGCACCACGTCGTGTACACCGGTTTCGGCAGCGCGCTGCTCACTTGCAAGGATGAGTTCGGCGTCGTCGGGATGGATGGCGCGCGCGAAGGCCTCGACACTGGGCGTGAACTGCGCCGGGTCGAAACCGAAGATGCGGTAGATCTCGTCAGACCATTGCAGCGCGCCGGTGGTCAGGTCGGCCGTCCAGTAACCGAGCTTGGCGAGGCTCTGCGCCTCTTCCAGCCGCCCGCGGCTTTCCTCCAGCGCCATCTCCGTGTGCTTGCGTTCGGTGATGTCCTGCACCACACCCAGCATATGCAGGGGGGCGCCAGCCACATCGCGTACCACGTCGCCCCGTTCGAGCAGCCAGCGCACACTGCCATCCGGCCACACGACACGGTGCTCGATGTTGTACTCGGCGCCTTGTTCGACGCAGGCCTTGACGGCATCGGCAACCTTCTTCCGGTCGTCAGCATGCACGGCGGCGAGGAAGTTCCCGTAGGTGGTTTCAAGCGTGCCTTCGGGGTGGCCGAACAAGGGGGCGATTCGCTCGGACCAGTAGAGATCGCCGGTCTCGATGTGCCAGTCCCAGGTGCCGATGTTGGCATAGGCCTGGCTGCGTGCGAGGCGCTGCTCGGCTTCTTTGACGCGGGTAATGTCGGTACGGATGGAAATGTATTGGTAGGGCAGTCCCTCGTCGTCGAGGAAAGGGACGATGGTGGTTTCCACCCAGTAGTGGCTTCCATCCTTGCGGCGGTTGCAGAGTTCACCGTGCCAGATCAGGCCGCGCGTGATGGTCTGCCAGAGATCGGCGTATAGCTCGGTGGGGTGCATGCCCGATTTGGCGATGCGGTGATTCTTGCCAACCAGTTCGTGGCGGCTGTACCCGCTCGCCTCGCAAAACCTGTCGTTGGCGTACAGGATATTGCCTGCGGCGTCGGTAATGCTGACGATCGCGTGCGCATCGAGCGCGTGCTGCTGGCGCTCACGTTCGTAGAGGGTCGTACGCAGGGTATCGACCTGCTCCTGTGTTTGCCGATAGCGTTTCGCGCACAGGGTGGCAACCGCCGTCAACTGGCGCGCATCCACCGGCTTGGCGAGCAGATACTCGCCGCCTTGGGCGAGTGCGAGATACTGCGGGCTGCTGCCGGGTTCGTCCGACAGGTAGACGACGGGAATGAGGTCGTGGCGGCCATCACCACGCAGGATGGCCGCCAGTTCGGGGCCGCTGCATTGCGGCATGTGCATGTCGAGCAGCAGGACCTCGGCTGCAAAGCTGCCCAGCAGGTCAGGCACCTCGAGCGGATTGTCCGTCTCGCGCACTTCCATGCCGGCCTCGCGCAGGCTCAGCGATTGCGCGGCGAGTTGCGCGGGATCGTCGTCGACCAGCAGCACCCGGTAGGCCTGGGTCGATGCGTGTTTCTCCACGCCGGACAGGCTCCGGAGCAGTGCTTCGCGATTGACCGGCAGGGTCAGGTAGCGGGTGGCGCCGGCACGGCAGGCGGTGAGCCTGGATTGGATGTCATGCCTTGACGACAGGAAAATCAGGGACGCGTCCGGAAACGGTTGCACCTTGAGATCGGCGACGGATTTCACCGCCGCGCTGTCGTTGCCGAATGAATCCAGGTCCACGATCACTGCCACCGGCCGGTCCCCGTTCTGCCAGGCATGCGCGCACCCGGCCGGGCGGTCGATCACGGCCACCCGATAGCCGCCGTCCTCCAGCACCGAGCGCAGCCAGAGGGTCCGGTCGGTGTCGGCTCCCACGACCGCGACCAGCAGGGGCAGGCGAGCTCCCGGCGGCGGAACGAAACCGTAAACCGGATCGTCCACGGCCGCTGCGAGCCTGGCCAGCGCCTTGTGCAGGGCGAAGAGCTTGGGTTCGTCCGTTCGTCCCTCGACCGGCAGGCTGGCCGCCACGGTTTCCAGCTTGCGCGCAGCGGCCGAAATGTCCATCAGGCGGTGCACGCCTGCGGCGCCGACCAGGCTGTGCGCGGCGTGTTCCAGCATCTTGCCCGCACCTTTCTCCCCCTGCGCGATCTTCACCAGGAACTGTTCCAGCATGTCGATGCGTGCGGGCAGTATGGTGATGAATTCGTTGCGCAGGCGGGTGAGGGTGGCCTCGATCGAAGTAGGCATGGAGTTCAGTCGAGGAGAGGGAAGGGCGTGGCCGTCAGCGTGCGGACTGTCGAAGGGTTCGCTCGACGATGTGCTTCAGAACGCCGAGGGGGATGGGCTTGGAATAGACCGGAATGTCTGCCGGCAAGCCCCCATGGGCTGCGATTTCCGGTGCAGCCAGCGCGGTCACCACGATGATCGCGGGAACGCTTATCTCAGCGTTCTGTGTCAGTCGGCGGATCATCTCGAACCCGTCCATGCCTGGCATGGAAAGGTCGGCAATCACCAGTTCGGGGGCGTACTTGCCGACCATGACCAGCCCGTCGAAACCATCCTGGGCCAGGTACAGGTTCACCGGCAGTGCCCATTCGGCGAACTTCAGCTGGTACATCTCGCGCTGTACGGGTTCGTCCTCGACGATGAGAACGCTGTGCGTTTGTACGGCCCGTTCCTCTGCGATGCTGGAGCGCTGGCCGGCCAGCATCGCATCGACCGCCTCGCTTGGGATACGGCGATGACCGCCCGCCGTTTTCCAGGCCGACAGGACACCCGACTCGACCCATAGCTGGATAGTCGTGACCGACACGCCAATTTTGCGCGCGGCTTCGCGGGTTGTGTAGAAGGTGGGGGTTGGGAGATCAGACATATTCAATTTGCATTTTTAACATTTACAAGCAGCAGGGTCGATCCGCCGAAGCCTACTTGTGAGCTAAAAACAACATATTCGCAAACGCCACAACTAATGAATTTATTGTTTTTTTCAGTTTTCATATATTTCGCCGTTATGGACTCGGGCGGGCAATCACATTTGTCCCATAAAGCACAACGTTCATGGTTGGTTTTACACAGGAATCGGTACTTACATAAGGGAGAGGTACACACAATGCGCACCAACTTGCCGGTCACCAATGTCGAATACATCCTGAAGGACACCGAAACGGTGGTGTCGAAGACGGACCTGCACGGCAACATCACCTACGTCAACCAGGACTTCGTCAATATCAGCCAGTTCAGCGAGGCGGAGTTGTTGGGCGCGCCGCAGAATATCGTGCGCCACCCCGACATGCCAGTCGAGGCATTTGCCGACTTCTGGCATACCCTCAAGGCGGGCAGGGCGTGGACCGGCCTGGTGAAGAACCGCTGCAAGAACGGCGACCACTACTGGGTCGAGGCCAACGCCGCGCCCCTCATCGAAAACGGCCAGGTCGTCGGCTACACGTCGATCCGCACCAAGCCGAGCCGGGATGCCGTCCAGGCTGCCGAGGCCGCTTACCGTGCCGTCAAGGCCGGCGACAAGACGCTGAAAATCCAGGAAGGCAACGCCGTGCGGCCGTCGTTCCTCGAACGCTGCTGTCTTGACGCGCTGAGTGGCCTGTCGCTCAAATCCATCCTTACGATAACCTCGGTGTCGATGGTCGTCCTGTTCGGGGCGATTATTGCGCTGGGCTGGACATTGATGACCGACGACAATCAGGCGCGGGCCGGCTGGTTAATGGTGACGGCCCTGCTCGGCATGCCGCTCGCCATCCTCTTCAGTTTCATGTGCCATCGCCTCGTCGTTTTGCCTCTGGAACGCGCGCGCGGCGACATCGACCGTATGAGTTCGGGGGATCTGACTGGACGCATTCACGCCACGGGCACAGGCGAAGTCCAGCGCATGATGCAGGCACTCCGTATCCTGCAGATCAACATCAAGCTGCTGGTCGGGCAGATCAAACAGAGCACCGAGATTGTCAACGCTGGCGCCAGCGAGATCGCCTCCGGCAACGCCGAGCTCTCCGGGCGCACCGAATCGCAGGCGTCCAGCCTGGAAGAGACCGCGAGCTCGATGGAGGAACTCACCAGCACCGTCAAGCAGAACGCCGAGAACGCGCACCAGGCCAACCAGCTCGTCGTGTCGACCGCTGACGTCGCCGTCAAGGGTGGAGAAGTCGTCCACCAGGTCGTCGATACCATGGCCTCGATCAAGGACAGCTCGAAGAAGATCGCCGACATCATCGGCGTCATCGACGGCATCGCCTTCCAGACCAACATCCTCGCGCTGAACGCCGCGGTCGAGGCCGCGCGGGCCGGCGAGCAGGGCCGCGGCTTCGCCGTCGTCGCCACCGAGGTGCGCAACCTCGCCCAGCGCAGCGCGGGTGCCGCCAAGGAGATCAAGGCCCTGATCGAGGACTCGGTGGGCAAAGTCGACGCCGGCAGCACGCTGGTGGACGAGGCCGGTGTCGCCATGAACGAGATCGTCGCCTCGGTCAAGCGCGTCGCTGCCATCATGAGCGAGATCGCCTCCGCGAGCCAGGAACAGAGTGCCGGCATTGAGCAGGTCAACCAGGCGGTGGGGCAGATGGATGAAATCACCCAACAGAATGCCGCGCTGGTCGAGGAGGCCGCGGCCGCCTCTGAGAGCATGCAGCAGCAGGCGCAGAAGCTTGCCGAAATGGTCGATGCCTTCAGGCTGGTGCAGGGTCCAGCGGTGCAGCCAGTCCGCCGCGAGGAGAGGGTGGTTTCGCTGCAGTCAGCCAGAGGGCGAACCGCCTTGTCCGCTCGCATGGCAGCCCCTGCGTTGTCCCGCTGAGGCCCGGCGGCTTGCTGATTGCCCCACACGTCTGGAAGCGGGCTGGCGGGGATGTAGGAACCGTAGCAGCCTGCCAACCCAGACTCACAAGGATCAATGGCTCAGGAAAAGTACTTTTCCTTCCGCGCGGTTTCGACTGCAGATTTACAACTTGTTTTTGGCAAATTCCCTTGCCTGGCAATTTCAGAAACGCGGCCTGCATGGGCAAGTCGTCGGCTTGTGCAGATGTGATCAGTCCCAGCGGTCGTCGCGCACTTCCACCCATCCCGCGGTCACCCTGACCGGGAAGGTGGCCACGGCCCCGTAGGCCGGCGGCGCGGTGACGGCGCCGGTGCGCAGATTGAAGCGGGCGCCATGGCGTGGACAGACGATTTCCTCGCCCTGGAGTTCGCCGCTTGCCAGTTCGCCGCCGTCGTGAGTGCAGGTGTCCTCGATCGCACAGTAGTCGCCGCCGAGGTTGAAGACGGCCACGGCTACGCCGTCGACATCCACCACGCGGCGGCTGCCCGGTGGAAGTTCCTCGAGGCTGGCGACCCTGATCCAGTCGGTCATCAGACCAACCCAAGTTGCAGCCGTGCCGCCTCGGTCATGCGGCTCGGGTCCCAGGGGGGATCCCAGACGATTTCGACGTGGGCACGGGTCACGCCCTTGACCTCCGCCACGGCCTGCTCGACCAGCGCGGGGAAGGTCTGCGCCACCGGACAGCCGGGCGCGGTGAGGGTCATGCGGATAGCGACGCGGCCGTCGGCATCGATGTCGAGGTCGTAGATCAGGCCGAGGTCGTAGATATTGACCGGAAGTTCCGGATCGTAAAGGGTGCTGAGCGCAGCGATGACCTGCCGCTTCAGGCCTTGTTCGGCACGCTTCTCGGAGGCCAGGCGGGCGAGGTTGATCATGATGGCGGCGAGGGCTGCGAAGGTTGCGGGCAGAACGGCGAGGGCCCCTCGGTGCACACCGTTTCGGTGTGCTGTTCGAGCGCGGCCTGCAGGGTATGCCAGGGCAGCGTCGCGCATTTCACCCGCATCGGAAACGCGTGCACGCCTTCCAGCACGCGCAGCTTGCCCACGCCTTCCGCCGGGCCGTTTTCAGCCAGCATGCGGTGCACCCGACGAAACAGCATTCTGGTTTCATCCACCGTCTTTCCGTGGACCGCTTCTGCCATCATCGAGGCGGAGGCCATGCAGATGGCACAGCCGGCACCTTCGAAACCAATGTCCTGAATCGTGTCATCCACCACTTTCAGGTGCACCTGGATTTCGTCATTGCACAGCGGATTGAAGCCGCGTGCATGGTGCGTGCTGCCGCGCGGATTCTTGGGGTAATGCCGCGGATGGCGGTTGTGTTCCAGGATGACCTCTTCGTAGAGTGCGCGCAGATCGGCATTCATGCTGTCGCCTCCCTGTTCAGCACCGGCAACGCCGCGGCCAGATGCGGCTCCAGCCAGCCGGCCAGCCCGGTATGTTTCAGCATCCCCAGCGCCTCTTCGGCAAACCCGCGCAACAGCAGCGCAGCCGCAGCATCGGCATCGATGCCGCGGCTGCGCAGATAGAACACCTGCGCTGCGTCGAGCTGCCCGACGGTCGCGCCGTGGCCGCATTTGACGTCGTCGGCATGGATTTCCAGCTGCGGCTTGACGTCGATTTCGGCATACGGCGACAGCAGCAGATTGCGGCTGGATTGCTGGGCGTCGGCTTTCTGCGCACCGGGCTGCACCACCACGCGCGCATCGAAAATGCCGCGCCCGCGTCCGGCGGCGATGCCGCGCCAGGTCTGACGGCTGGTCGTGTGCGGCGCGGCATGTTCGACATGCAGATGCTGGTCGATGTGGCGCCGTGCGTCGGCGATGAACAGTCCGTCGAGCTGGCACTCGGCGCCCGGTTCATTCAGGTTCACCCAGGTGTCGTGCCGCACCAGGCGCCCGCCGATATTGAGTGAAAGCGCGTGGTAGCGGCTGTCGCGCGCCTGCTGCACCGCGGCCAGACCGGTGTGGGTCGCAGCCGCGCTGTCCTCGTTCAGCTTGAGGTGGGTCAGCCGCGCGCCTTTGCCCAGCACGATCTCGGTGACCCCGTTGTGCCAGTAGGGGAGGTCGGGCACGCCGCGGTAATGCTCCACCAGCAGCGCTTCGGCGCCGGCTTCCAGCACGATCAGGTTGCGCACATGCAGCATGGCATGGGCCTCGCTGGCGTGGTGGGCCACGAACAGCGGCAATGCGTTCTGCCAGGATGGAACATGCAGCAGCAGCCCGTCCTGCCAAAGCGCGCGGTTGATCTGGACCAGCGCCGCGTCGCCGGCAAGCGTGCCCAGGGACTGCCGCACCCGTGCGTCACCGACATGAGCGGCGAGACTGTGCGCGTGGAGCGCCTGCGGGCTGGTTTGCGTCAGGCGGCCATTGCTGAACGTCACCAGCGCGCCCGGATAGTCCTCGTCGCCCATCGCTTCCGGCGCATGTTCGGGGACGTGCCATTCGGCCCGTTCCAGCGCGTCGAGCGCGGTATATTTCCAGTCCTCCTCGCGGGGGGTAGGCAGCCCGCGCGCGAGAAAACGCTCCAGCGCCTGGTGACGGGCACCGATCTGGTCGACCGAGGCGCTGATGGTGTCCAGAGCCTGCCGGTAGCGGCTGGCGGTCTGCGTGTTCATGGCCGCCTCTCCTCCCGTGCTTCCTGCGATCCTGAGTCGGGCGTCAGCCAGCCATAGCCCCTGTCTTCCAGTTCCAGCGCCAGGCCGGCGTCGCCGGATCGCACGATGCGCCCGCCCGCCAGCACATGCACGTGGTCGGGGACGATGTAGTTGAGCAGGCGCTGATAGTGGGTGACCAGGATGATCGCGCGCGCCGGGCTCTTCAGCGCATTCACCCCATGGGCCACGGTCTTCAGGGCATCGATGTCGAGCCCGGAGTCGGTTTCGTCGAGGATGGCCAGGCGCGGTTCGAGCACCGCCATCTGCAGGATTTCGTTGCGCTTCTTCTCGCCGCCGGAGAAGCCTTCGTTGACCGCGCGGTAGAGGAAGCTTTCGTCCATGTCGAGCAGCGCCAGCTTCCCCTTCACCGCATCGAGAAAATCCATTGCGTCGAGTTCGGATTCGCCGCGCGCCAGCCGTACGCTGTTGAGCGCGGTGCGCAGCAACTGCACATTGGCGACGCCGGGAATTTCCAGCGGATACTGGAAGGCGAGGAACACCCCGGTGCGGGCGCGCTGTTCCGGCTCCAGCGCCAGCAGGTCCTGCTCCAGATAGCGCACGCTGCCGGCAGTGACCGTATAGCCCTCGCGTCCGGCCAGCACCTGGGCCAGCGTGCTCTTGCCGGAACCGTTGGGGCCCATGATGGCGTGCACCTCGCCCGCCTTCACGTCGAGATCGATGCCGGCGAGGATGGGCTTGTCGCCGATCGCCACGTGCAGATTGCGGATTTCCAGCATGACGTTCTCCTTGCTTCCTAGCCGACCGCGCCTTCGAGGCTCACTGCGAGCAGCTTCTGCGCTTCCACCGCGAACTCCATCGGCAGCTCCTTGAAGACTTCCTTGCAGAAGCCGTTGACGATCAGGTTCACCGCGTCTTCCTCGCTCAATCCGCGGCTGCGCAGGTAGAACAGCTGGTCGTCGCCGATCTTGCTGGTCGTGGCTTCGTGCTCCACGGTGGCCGTGGGGTCCTTCACTTCGATATACGGGAAGGTGTGGGCAGCGCAGCGGTCGCTCATCAGCAGCGAGTCGCACTGCGTATGGTTGCGCGCGTTCGTCGCGCCCGGCAGCACTTTCACCAGGCCGCGGTAGGCGTTGCTGCCTTGTCCTGCCGCGATTCCCTTGGAAACGATGGTGCTGCGGCTGTTGCGGCCGATGTGGATCATCTTGGTGCCGGTATCGGCCTGCTGGTGGTGGTTGGTCAGCGCGACCGAATAGAACTCGCCGACGCTGTCGTCGCCGCGCAGGATGCAGCTCGGATACTTCCAGGTGATGGCCGAGCCGGTCTCGACCTGGGTCCAGGAAATGTGCGCGCGGTCGCCGCGGCAGTCGCCGCGCTTGGTGACGAAGTTGTAGATTCCGCCGCGCCCTTCGCGGTCGCCGGGGTACCAGTTCTGCACCGTGGAATACTTGATGCGGGCGTCCTTGAGTGCCACCAGTTCAACCACGGCCGCATGCAGCTGGTTTTCGTCGCGCATCGGCGCGGTACAGCCTTCCAGATAGCTCACATAGGCCCCTTCATCGGCGATGATGAGGGTGCGCTCGAACTGCCCGGAGTTGCGCGCGTTGATGCGGAAATAGGTCGACAGCTCCATCGGGCAGCGTACGCCTTTCGGCACGTAGACGAAGGAGCCGTCGGTGAACACCGCCGAGTTGAGCGTGGCGAAATAATTGTCGGTGGTGGGCACCACCGAGCCGAGGTATTGCCGCACCAGCTCGGGGTGTTTTTGCACCGCTTCCGAGAAGGAGCAGAAAATGATGCCCAGGCTCTCCAGCTTGTCCTTGAAGGTGGTTGCGACCGACACCGAATCGAACACCGCGTCCACCGCCACTCCGGCCAGCGCTTCGCGTTCCTGCAGGGGGATGCCGAGTTTCTCATAGGTGCGCAGCAGTTCCGGGTCGACTTCCGACAGATCCTTCGGCCGCGTTCCCGTCTTCGGCGCCGCATAGTAGTGGATGGCCTGGTAGTCGATCGGCGGATGGTGCACCGACGACCAGGCCGGCTCGCGCAGCGTCAGCCAGTGGCGATAGGCCTGCAGCCGCCATTCCAGCATGAATTCGGGTTCGTTCTTCTTGGCCGAGATCAGGCGGATGACGTCTTCGCTCAGCCCCTTGGGCACCGTCTCCTGTTCGATGTCGGTGACGAAGCCCCAGCGGTATTCGTCGGCGACGCGGCTGCGCAACTCGGGGTTGCGTTCGGTGGGACGGCGAACTTCGGCATTTCTCATGGGGTTTTCTCCTTCAGACCTGGCATCCGGATCGTCTGCATCCGGGGCAGGGCCATGTCGGCCAGGCTGACGGCTTCCAGCGCCACCCTTACCGCGCGGCTGATCAGCTGCCAGTTGGCGCGCGTCGCGCAATCTTTCTCCAGCGAACAGTTGCCCTTGCCAAGCGAACATTCCGTCAGCGCCACCGGGCCTTCGATCGCATTCACCACGTCGGCCACCGAGATCGCATGCGGCGCATGGGCAAGGGCGTAGCCGCCCACAGCACCCCGCACACTGGTCAGCAGGCCCGCCTGCAGCAGGCGTTTCAGCAGCTTGGCCACGGTCGGCAGGGGCACCCCCAACTCGTCGGCCAGTTGCGCCGCGCTGCAATACCGCGCCGGGTCGCGCGCCAGCCGTACCATCAACACGGTCGCGTAATCGGTGAGTTTGGCAATGCGCAACATGGGGGCTCCTGAAATTTTAAATAGGACTGTATAGGTTCTGTTTAGTTCAGTTTCAGGATGAAGCAAGGTCAACCGCGTGGGCGGCTGCAGTCTGTCTGCTACGGCCATCTACAATGACAATCTGGAAGACATGCCTTGATGCGCTTGGGTCAAGGCTCCGCAGTATCTCCAATTCACAGGAGGCGATTAACGTGTTCAGGACGAGCAGAATCAGTTATGGCGGAACTGCTGCAATCGTCACAAGCACGGCCCTGATTAGTGGCCTCAGTGCTGCGAGCGCGACGAAGCCCGTTATCGTAAGTGCGCTTCTCATTGCCGCACTCGCCGACAACCTGACCGATGCCCTCAGTATTCACATCTTCCAGGAATCCGAACAGCGCGATCAGAAGGAAGCGTTCACCGGAACCCTCACGAACTTTCTTGCGCGGCTCCTGTTATGCATCAGTTTCGTGGTCCTCGTCGGAGTGTTCCCCTTGGCGCAGGCCGGCAAAGTGGCCATTGTCTGGGGGATGCTGCTCCTTGCCGCCCTGACGTACTTGGTGGCGCGCGAACGCAAGGTGAATCCCCCTCTTGAGATTGTGAAGCATGTGGTGGTGGCTTCAGCGGTGATCCTGGCAAGCATCGCGATCGGGCATTGGGTCGACGCCGAGTTCAGTTGATCGTGCCACCCACTCGGTGAATGCCATCATTTCTCCATCCGCCTGGTTGGTATCTGGGCTTGGCCAGCAGCGGCAGACGCGAAGACTTGTTTGGCCACAAGGGTCGATCGCATCAACGTGCGCGCGGTTGCCCCCCCCTGGGTGACGAATTCGGCCCCAGCCTCGCGGGCAAATTGACATGGCCACCATAAGTGCTAGCGTGAACTAGATGTTCCGCGCATCCGGCGTATGGCCGGTGTGACTGGCGACCATCGCAATCCTCGAAGCGCAGCCTTCGCCGGCATGACAAGGCGTCCACCATTTCGGGGGACGCTGGCCGACATTGGAGGTCATGATGTTCACTGACAATCCGTTCGTCCTGGTGACAGCGTTTCTGCCACCGCTCTTCATGCGGTTCTACATCGTTCTGATGATTCTGGCCGTTGTCGCCGGGATGGCGTATGACATGTATCACAAGCGCAGTGCGCAGTTCTTTCTGCAGGAAAGGAAACGGTCCAGGGCGGCCGCAACACGGAAGCTCAGCGGCGCCGACATGACGTCCATCGCGGCCCGCACCCTCGCTCACGACGTGGCGACGTTTGGCGAGTTCTGCAACAGGAACCGGAGGATTTCGCATGTCCTGATGTTCTATGGCTTCGTGCTCTATCTGATCACGACCGTGGTGATGGTCTTTGCCTATCCGGCGGACCCGGGCACGCCGGCCATCCTGCCGCTACTGTGGAACCTCGGCGCCGTGATGGTGCTCGTCGGCGGCTACTGGTTTTTCTTTTTTCTCCGGGTCAACGTGGTGCATGACGGCCAACCGCGCTGGCGTCTGGTGCGTGCCGACCTGTTCATCGTCTCGCTCCTCGCGAGCGTCACCTTCGCACTCGTGTTCGAGATCGTGGCGATGGTGCAGAACATGACTGCGACCAGGTTGGCCTTCGGCGTCTACATCCTCTTCACGACCCTGCTCTTTGTTTCCGTCCCCTGGTCCAAGTTCGCCCATATGTTCTACAAGCCGGCGATGGCGTTCGAGCGGCGGGTGCAGCAAGAAGACGGCTCCTCCGACCTTCCGGCGGCAGCGCGCCACCACCAAATCTAAGGAATCGCCATGCCAACCTTCGTATACATGGGGCGGTGCGATGGCTGTGGAGAGTGCGTGAACATCTGTCCGTCGGACATCATGCACATCGATCCGGTCTACCGGAGAGCATTCAACGTCGAGCCCAACTTCTGCTGGGAATGCTACTCGTGCGTGAAGGCGTGTCCGCAGCACGCCATCGACGTCCGTGGCTATGCGGACTTCAATCCGCTCGGGCACAGCGTGCGGGTTCATCGCGACACGGCGGAACAGACCGTGTTCTGGAAGATCCGCTACCGCGACGGACGCCTGAAGGCGTTCCAGTTTCCGATCAGGACCACGCTCTGGGGATCGATCAAGTCGCCGTCCGACTATGAGGCACCCGACATGAACAGCCTGGATTCGCCGTTGCTCGCGCACGAGCCCGCGGCACTCAAGGTGGAGAACCTGCCCAAGCTTCCCGGTTTCGAGAACAGACAGGGGTGATGCGATGAGCCTGCGATCCTCGCGCAAGATCAAGTTCGTCGACGCCGACATCCTGGTCATCGGCGGCGGCTTCGGCGGCTGCGGCGCCGCTTACGAATCCCGCTACTGGGGACGCGACCTGAAGATCGTCGTCGCCGAAAAGGCCAACATCGATCGCAGCGGCGCCGTCGCGCATGGACTGTCGGCGATCAACTGCTACATGGGCATGCAGTGGGGCGAGAACCAGCCGGAAGACTTCGTGCGCTACGCGCGCGGCGACCTGATGGGGCTGGTGCGCGAGGACCTGATCTTCGACATCGCCCGCCACGTCGACTCCACGGTGCACAAGTTCGAAGAGTGGGGGCTGCCGATCATGAAGAACCCGGAGACCGGCCGCTATCTGCGGGAAGGCAAGTGGCAGATCATGATCCACGGCGAGAGCTACAAGCCGATCATTGCCGAGGCCGCCAAAAAGTCGGCGGAAGTCCACAACCGCATCATGGTGACGCATCTGCTGATGGACGCGACGCGCCCCAACCGGGTCGCCGGGGCGGTCGGCTTCAGCGTGCGCGACGGCACG
>JAJYXA010000577.1 GCA_021791235.1 Pseudomonadota bacterium | reverse complement strand
TCCGTGCTTCTGGAGAACGCCCGCCTTGAGGTCGGGCCGCTGCGGGACAGCGGGCATCGTGGCGAGGACAGCGAGACGTAAGCCTGGCGGAAGCGGTGTCCGCCTGTCTGTAGTGTACTACAGTTCAACCAAGTTCAAAACCAGCAACGCCAGAGCCAGCAAGGGCGCGGCTTTCTGAAAATTTAAGTTCACTACAGTTTGACTTCGTTTAAGAAAATCCAGCACAATAATGGTGGGTACAGTGGTGGGTAAATCTGGTGTGGCGGAGGTGCGAACATGCTTACTGAGCTGAAGATAAAACACGCCAAGCCTGGCTATTGGCTTGACGGTGATGGGCTGTACCTTCAGGTCAGCCAGTCGGGGGCGAAGTCGTGGATCTACCGATTTCAGCTGAACGGCAAGCGCCGCGAGATGGGCTTGGGCTCACTGGTCGACGTGAGCGCGAAGGATGCCCGGCGGCGCGCTGCCGAGGCCCGCGCCCTGGTGCACAACAAGATCGACCCGCTGGAATACCGCAAGCAGCAAGCCAGTGAAGCAGCAGCTCGCGCGGCGCAGATCGCCGCGGGGGCCATCACCTTCAAAAAGGTGTCACTAGAGTACATCGAGGCCAACCGGGCCGGCTGGAAGAACGTCAAGCACGTCAGCCAGTGGGAAAACACTCTTGCCACCTACGCTTACCCCGTCATCGGTGACACGCCGGTCGGCGAGATTGACACCGCCATGGTGCTGGAAGTGCTCAACCCGATTTGGATTATCAAGACGGAAACAGCCACGCGGCTGCGCGGCAGGATCGAGCGGGTGCTCTCATACGCCAAGGTGAAGGGCTACCGGCAGGGCGAGAACCCCGCCGCGTGGCGCGGCCACCTCGACAACGTGCTGCCCAAGATCGGGCGACACGAGCCCCAGCCTGCCCTGCCGTACACTCAGATGCGCGAGTTCATGGGCAAGCTGCGCCAGCATGAGGGCGCTACCTTGCTTTGCCTGGAGTTCCTGATTCTTACAGCATCGCGCTGCAGCGAAGCCAGTGAGGCGAAGTGGAACGAGATAGACATGGAAAAGGGCGTGTGGACCATCCCGGCGGATAGGATGAAGGCGCGCAGGGAACACAGGGTGCCGCTCTCGGCTGCCGCACTGGCTGTGCTCGCCAAAGCGAAGCAGATATGCCAAGGGGAATACGTCTTCCCCGGCAGGATCATTGGCGAACCCGTGGACAGTGGCGGCCTTGGTCAGCCGTTGAAGCGGATGAACGCGCACAGGGTAAAAGAGGGCTTGGAAAAGTGGGTGGACGCGCAATCCGGCAGGGCGATCGTGCCTCATGGGTTTCGCTCATCTTTCCGGGATTGGGCCGCTGAGACCACGCATTACGACCGTGACATGGTGGAAATGGCGCTGGCGCACGTCGTCGGCAACAAGGTGGAAGCGGCTTACCGGCGCGGCGATATGTTCGAGAAGCGGCGCCAGCTGATGGCCGACTGGGCCGCGTGGTGCGAGCCGAAGAAGGCCGGCAACGTGGTGACGCTGATGAGTAAGACTGCCGCCTGACGGTCTCGGGCAAAAACAGGACGCTCAAAAATAATGCTTTACATGGTTCCATTATTTGATACCATTCAAACATGAATGCCAGCCACCGCAAGACACTGGCCGCCGTCTTTACCGACCCGGTCTCCAAAACGCTTGAGTGGCGTCGCATCGAGGCATTGCTGGTGGCTGTTGGCTGCCAGGTGATCGAGGGCAACGGGTCCCGCGTTCGCTTTGAGAAGGCGGGCCATATCGCCACCTTTCACCGGCCACACCCCGCCAAGGAGGCGAAGCCCTACCAGGTGCGCGATGCAAGGCAGTTCCTGGAAAATCTTGGAGTAAAGCCATGAGCACGATGACACATAAAGGGTTCGCTGCCCGGGTCGAATACAGCGAAGAGGACGGCTGCTTCATCGGCCACATTGCCGGCGTACAGGATGTGATCGGTTTCCACGGCGAGAGCGTTGCCGAGTTGAAGGCCGCTTTCGAGGAGGCCGTCGAGGACTATCTGGAGACCTGCAGGAAGGTGGGCAGAGAGCCGAGTCGCCCTTACTCTGGGCAATTCCGATTGAGGCTTGCCCCGGAGCTTCATGCTCGCGCCGCCATGGTGGCAGAGTCGCATGGCAAGAGCCTGAATGCTTGGGTTTCAGACGTGATCGAGAAGGGTATTACCGCCGCCTGACGGTCTCAGGCAAAAGCGGGCAGGATGGGTGCCGATAACACCCACCCCGCCCTGACCACGAAGCACCTGATAAGGAGATGCACCTTGGCTTTGCAAACTGTAGCTCAAAAACTCAAGACTGTTGAAGGTAAATCCGACGTGCAGGCCATGCACGATGCCGCCGACGAACTGTGCGCCCGCCTCGGCCAGTTGTCGGCCCTACTGATGTGCGCCGCAGGTGGCGGCGGCCTACAGGACATGGATACCGGGCCGCGGGTCGCCTATTTCTTCGCGTGCTTGCGGCTCTCGGAAGAGTGCGAAGACCTCGTGCGTGACATGCCACTTCCCGCGCTGTGATTGGCGCGAACGAGCAAAAGCCACCTCCGGGTGGCTTTTTTATTTAGCGTCATGCGAGACGAATTTGGACAAACCCGCGCCGTTGCTGGCTTTCCGGGAGGGGTGCGCGTACCTCGGAAAATCGTAAATAGTCTTTGGACTCCCTTAAATTTATGGAGTCTTAAAGATGGTTAACATCATCCGCTTGCCTGATGTGATGTCCCGCACAGGGCTTTCCCGGTCCTCGGTATTCCTGAAGGTGAAAAAAGGAGAAATGCCGCCGCCCATCAAGCTGGGCGTCCGCGCAACTGGTTGGGTCGCTGAGGAAATCGACAACTGGATTAAGCAGCGCGTGGCAGCAAGCCGGGGGCAGGCATGAAGCGCGCCCCGACCGACTACACCCTTGAGGAATTCGCCAAGAAGGTGCACCTGCCCGAGACCACGATCAAGACCTTTGGGCCGCCCGACTACACGGTGCACAAGGACGGCAAATGGCACTGGTTCTATCGCCAGGAATCTGTCCAGGATGTCATCAATGCTCAAGCCGAGGGTATCCGCTCAGCGTGGGGCTATCTGCCAGCACGCAAGCCACAGGAGGGCGGCCAATGATCCAAAAAACAAACGCCCCGGCGGCAACCGAGGCGACAAAGGAAATACAACTAGCAGACGCCAGTATAGCAGCACAAAAAATAAGCAACACCCCCGACCTGTCGGAAGCACACCGCCTGTTCAAGAGCGGTTTTGCCCTGTGCAAGCTGCAGCCGAACACCAAGCGGCCGGAGGGCGACAACTGGAACCACCGCCCTGTTCAGCAGTTCGACCATGAGGCCACCGGATACGGCGTCATGCTCGCAACGAATGGGCTGTGCTCGGTCGATCCTGACAACGCCGAGCTTTCCGCGAAGATGCTGGCGGGCTTTGGTTTCGACCTTGACGACCTGTTGAATGCCGGCGTGCGATCGATCAGCACACGAGCGGGAAGCGGGGGGCGCTCGGCCTTCAAAGCCGACCTGGGCCTGCGCAAGGTGGTGTTCTCGTTCAAGGATGTCGGGACGGTGCTGGAGCTGCGGGCGCACTCGGCCAACCTGCAGGACGCAATTCCGGGCCTCATCTACGCAGACAAGCATGGCGAGATTTGCACCCAGCGCTATGCATCCGATTTGCGCCTGGACGAAGCCCCGGACCTGCCCGCCGATTTTCTTGCATGGTGGCTGCGCATGTCCACCGACCTTGAGTTCAAGCGCGGGCAGCAGCAGCGCGCTGGCGAGATTCTCGGTATCAAGGCGTTCAAGGCCGTCAGTGGATCAGACGGCAAGACCCTGGCTTTCAAGTCGGCACTGCGCGAGGGATTCAATGCATTGAACAACGTGCTGGAAATCCTTGGACGCCATGACTATGTCGGCGACGGTGTGCGGTTTGCCCCGCCAACTGCCACCGGCTTGCCGGGTGTCCGCGAAATACCGGACAAAGATGGCCTGTGGCAGTCGGACCACGCCAGCGATCCGCTGTGCGGCACGTTCGATGCCTGGACGGCCTACGTGGTGCTTGACCACAACGGGGACCAGGCAGCGGCGGAGGCAGCTTGGATGCCCGTTGTGCATAAGGCGGTAGAGAATGACTTCTCTTTTATTGAGGACATATCCGACCTGCTGGGGGCACCGCTTGCCGCCGAGCGCCCCAAGTTCGAAGTTATCCCCGCTGCAGAGTTCGCCGCAGGCACCCCGCCGTCGTGGATCGTCAAGGGAGTGCTACCGCTCGCCGAGATCGCCGTCATCTACGGCGAGTCGGCGAGCGGTAAATCCTTCTTTGCCCTTGACCTGGTGGCCGCCGTCGCGCGCGGTATCGAGTGGCGCGGCTGCAGGGTTCGACAGGGCGCGGTGGTTTACGTCGCCGCCGAGGGTGCCGGCGGATTCCGCAAGCGGCTGGCGGCTTATGCACTGGCGCACGAGATCGACCTGGCCGCGCTGCCGCTGGGCGTGGTAGCCAGCGCCCCCAACTTGCTTACCGACGACGACAAGGCGCTCGCCCAGGCGATCGAGCTGGCGGGCGGGGCCTCCATCGTGGTGGTCGACACCTTGGCGCAAAGCACACCAGGGGCGAATGAGAACGCCGGCGAGGACATGAGCAAGGTGCTGGCCCGCTGCAAGCGCCTGCACGCCGCTACGGGCGCCCTGGTGGTGCTGATCCACCACTCGGGCAAGGACGCTACCAAGGGGGCGCGCGGATGGTCGGGAATCCGGGCCGCCGTTGATGCCGAGATTGAGATAACGCGCTTGGCCGATGCCCGCGCCGCCCGCATCACCAAGCAGAAGGACGGCGAGGACGGCGCGGTCTTTGCCTTCGGCCTGCTGCCGGTGCGCGTGGGCGAGGATGAAGACGGCGAGGCCATCGTGTCGTGCGTGGTCGAGTACCAGAACGAAGCCCCGCCGCCCGCCCGTGAGCCGAAGGGCGCATGGGAAAAGGCGGTGCTACAGATGGTGCACGAGCTGGCCGGGCTGGGAGACGAGCCGCTTACTGTCGGCGCGATCATCGACAACGTGGTGCGGACCATGCCTCACGATCCAGCGGGGGGACGTGATCGACGACGCGAATGCGCCAAGCGGGCTATCGAGTCCCTTAGCAAATCTGCATTTTTTCACGTGCTGGACGACAAGGTAACGATGCCACACGCCACACAAGCGCCACATGTGGCCGCATGAGGCATGTGGCAAAACCCCGTTTTTATGCCACATCTGCCACACCACCCTTTAGGGGGTGTGGCGTGTGGCATGGGGGTTTGCGTGGCGGTGTGTGGATGAACCCGCAGGATTTTGCAAAGAGGGTGGCGCGCCAGATTTTGACACCTGAAAAAGGGTTTTGCCGCAGTACGTGCGAGCACGTGGGTGATACAGATCCGTACACATCACGCGCGTGATGTGGGCGATACAAGGAGCAACGCATGAAAATGCCGATGGGCGCACACAAGGGCCAGCCGGTGGAAGCCATGAGCACCGCCTACCTGCTGTGGGTGATTTCGAACGATCACATCCGCTTCAAACGCTGGCCGCTGATCCAGGAGGCACTGCGGGTGCTGCGTGGTCGCTTCGAGAACTTCGAAACCCTGCTGGCTGAACTCGAAGTCAAGGCCCCGCCGCCAGCCTACTGGAAGACCAAGGAGCAGATCGAGGCAAGAGCGAAGGCGCGGGCCGAGAAGCTGCGCCAGCTGGAAGAGCGCCGCGCAGCCGAGCGCGAGCAACGCCGGCAGGAACTGCGCGCCCGGTTTAAGCAACGGGAAGCCGAGCAAACGCAGATCATCGATGCCAGCTACTACGTGCGCGCCGCACGCCAGAGACCGGCGGACCCTGGCGACGTGAGCGACCTGGTCTAGGCGCGATGCGGATACCCACTCCGCCAGATAGTCAGCCCCGCCAAGGCTTCGCACGCCGCGCCGCTGCCGTACCCGCCAGCCTACCCACCACAGGACGCACAGAAAGGCCCCCAAATGGATGACCTGGAGTTCTACCGACAAACCCACACGGCACTGCGCAACGCCGCCAACGCTGCGCAGGATTCAACCCAGCGCGACCACCTGGGCAACTTGCGAGAGGAAGCCTGGAAGCGCATGGGTATCGCCGAGCAGCGCACGCCCTTGGTGTTCGCCATGCTGCAGCCCCTCGCCGCGCGGGGTGGCGACCCTGCTGGCGGCTCGCTGCTGACTTCGGGTACGGCGTTCGCCCACGCGGGGTGGCGCGCTGATTACGTATGGATAGGCAACAAGGGATTTGAGCAGGCCTGCGCCCATCCCGGCCACCCCGGCATTGATGAAGCCTGGGCGATCCTGCTGCACGGCGCGACTGCCGGCAGTGTGCTGCATGCCTCGGACTTCGGCAGCAGTGGCAACGCCCTGCACGGCCGCCTGAAAACCGCTATCGAGTGGGTGAAGGACGCGACGGGATGCTTTGACCTCGCCGGCTACATCGGCGCCATCAAGGTGGGGCGCGATGGCTCGATCACCCCGCCGCCCATCACCCGGCGAATCGAATTCCACCTGTAGCCTGTACCGAGCCTGTACGGCTATTCACACCCTGCGCAACGCGCGTGAGCATGGGGGCATTTTCAACGGGAGAGGCCCACCATGATTCTCGACGCAAATCTGCAACTGTCCAATGCACAGGCCGTGACCGCCACGGCGATGTCCGTCAACAATATCGACATGGGCCCCCCGCCGCCCGGCGCCAGTAACCCGATGGCAGCCGTTGTCACGGTGGACGAGTCCGTCGCTGCTGCTGGTGCTGCCACCGTGGCGTTCGAGATTGTCTCTTCGGCCGCCTCCGACCTGTCCAGCCCGACCGTGCTCGCATCATCCGGCGCGGTCCCGAAGGCTGACCTGGGGGCTGGACGCGCGCCCATCCCCATCAAGACTACGTTTAGCGACATGCCCGCCGGCCATCGCTACGTCGGCATGCGCTATGTCGTCGCCACTGGGCCGCTGACCGCCGGCAAGTTCACCTGCCACCTGACTGACCACAGCATCAACACCGGCGCGTATTACCCCTCCGGTTTCTCAGTAGCCTGATAGGGGGACACCATGAGCACCTTGAACGAACTCAACCAGCGCCTCGAAGAACTGGAAATTGACATCGAGCGCGCCGAGCAGGCCAACGCGGCGGCGTCTCTTGCCCTGGCATCGGCACCGCACGACGATTCGGCCATCCGCAAGGCGCGGGCGGCATCGCTGCACCTGGCCGACCTGCGCGGGGATGCACTGCTGCTGCGCGATGCGCGGAGCCATGCGGAGGAGGCGAAACGGAACGAGGAAAACCAAGCCCGGAAGCGCGAGGCAGACGCCCTGCTGAAGAAGGTCGACCAACTGGCGGGCCAGCGGATGAAGACTGCTGTGGACCTCGATAAGGCGTTTGCCGCTTTGACCGAGGCCATGCGGGAATGGGTGGGCATTAATGCCAAGATGCGCGCCCACGCGGTTAGGTTTTACCGGCTCACAAAGGGTAGCTTCGCCCACGCGCAGCCTTATATCGAAGGTTTGGGGTCCGTGTCAGACGGGATCGGTAACGCGCTCGCCGACAACGTCGATTGGGCAACCCAAGGATTCAGCACCCACCGAAATATTTCTCTCAACTTCACCCGATACTGCCCCGACTCGCCGGGATCTATCGCCCAGGCTGCGGATCAGTGCAGCGCGGACGCCTTGGCCGCCCTGCACCGCGTTGCCGAAGCCGCGGGCCTGACGGACGGCGGCAATGGCTAGCGAACAGAGCATGCGCATCCGCCTGAAATACGGTCTGCCGCTCACACCGGAGATGCAGGACATGGCCGCCAGATCAAAGCGCGCCGTGGTGCGCCGCTGGCTTGCGCGGCATCCCGACGAGCAGCTGCGCCAGGCGGTCTACTCGCTGCAACTCATCTACCAGCCCGACCACCTGGACGTGCTCTACGGCATGGCCGAGCGGCAAGGCTGCCACCGCTGAAGGAGAACCCATGTTCGCAGCTCTCTCACTCGGCATGCAGGCCGCAGGCGCAGTCTCAGGCGCCATCGGCGGTTTCTACGCGGCCAAATCGACCAAGCGCCAGTTGCAGTTCGACGCGGCGATGGCCGACATCAACGCGCGCATCTCGGAACTCGGTGCGCAACAGGAACTGCTCAACGGCCAGCAGCAGGTCGGCGCGCTCACCTTGCAAGCCGGCCAGCTCAAGAGCCGGCAGCGCGCGTCGATGGCGGCAAACGGAATCGACCTTGGAGAGGGCAACGCCGCCGAATTGCAGGCCAGCACGGACATCATGAAAGCGATCGACAAGAACACGCTGGAAGCCAACGCCGTGCGTAGCGCGTGGGGTTTGCGTACGCAAGGCGCCAACTACCAGAGCGAGGCCATCACTAAGCGCGGCACCGCAGCAGGCATCAGCCCATTCATGGCCGGCGCATCGTCGATGCTGACCGGGGCGGGCCAAGTGGCTTCATCCTGGTATGCGATGAACAAGCCCAGCGTGCGATAGATGGAAGCCGCAGCGACTACACCCGCTGGCAAGGCCTACGGCACCAGCAATGCACGCGCGAAGATGAACCCCGAGAAGGTCGAGGAACTGCGCCGCCTTCGGCAGCAAAGGGGTTTGCCCTACCGCGAGCTGGGCGCCATCTTCGGCATTGACCACAAGACCGCCAGATCCATCGCAATCGGACTCACCTGGGCGACACATGAGGGAAGGACCGTTTACCGCGTAGACGATGCCGAACTGGAACAGGTGCGGACCATGGCCGCGCAGGGCGTCGGCGTGGCAAAGATCGCCCGGACATTGGGCGCGACAGAGCGATCCGTCCAGCGCCTGATGCAAAAACACGGCATCCGCAGCATTCACGTCAAGGAGTAACCCAAGTGCCTACCGTACCGCAGTACAACGGCTTCCAGGCCACCCCCAACAGCCTGCCGCAATCCCGCCTGACCGCGCCCAACATGCCGGACGTGGCGGGCGCGCAGGCGCAGCAACTCGGCAAGGGGTTGAGCGATCTAGGCCAGCACATCGGCGCCATCGCGGTGGACATGCAGCGCGAGGCCAACGCCACTGCGGCGAAGGACATCGACACGCAGGTGACGGCGGGGTTGAACGACCGGCTCTACAACCCGGAAAGCGGGTTCATGATCCGGCAGGGCAAGGACGCCGTGCTCGGATCGGAAGCCGTGATAAAGGGCTTCGACGACATCAAGCGGAAGGCGCTGGACGGCGTGCAGAACCCGGCAGTTCGCCAGATGGTCGAGCCGGTCGTCAATGCCCGCTTGCAGAACGCCCTGGATGCGGTCAACCGCCACGCCGGGCAGGAATCGCGCAAATACCAGATTCAGGCCGCCGACTCGCGCGCCATCGTGAGCATTCAGGATGCCGCGTTCAACTACACTGACGACCAGCGCTTCGCCCAGGCCGTGGGGGTGGCTCAGGAGGAAACCGCGACCCTCGCCAAGCTCAACGGCTGGGACGATGCCACCGCGCAGCTGCAGGCGACCAAGTACCGGGATGCGGGCTTTGAAATGCGCTACGAGGCATGGCGCATGAAAGACCCGGTGGGCGCTTTCGCCCACTTCCAGCGCAACGCCGAGCAGATCAGCCCACTGAAGCGCGAGCAGATCGGCCGCCAGCTCTTCCAGGCCGCCGCGCCCGCGCTGGCGGCACAGCTCAACCAGGCCGGCGGGGTGGGTGTCGTGCCCTCGGCGCCCGGCGACGCTTCGCAGCCGCGCGGTATCCGCAACAACAACCCCGGCAACGTGATGAAGGGGGGAGACAGCTGGAAAGGCGAAGTGCAGGGCAACGACCCGCGCTACGTGACGTTTTCCTCGCCCGAGGCAGGTATCCGCGCCATGGGCAAGACGCTGCTCACCTACCAGGACAAGCACGGCATTGACACCGTGGAGGGCATCTTCGTTCGCTGGGCACCGGCGACCGAGAACAACACGGTGGCCTATGCCACCACAGTGGCGAAGGAAATGGGCGTCAAGCCCGGCGACCCGCTCAACCTGCGCGACACCGCCACCCTCACCAAACTGACCCGCGCCATGATTCGCGTCGAGAACGGCCAGCAGCCGTACACCGACCAGCAGATCACGTCGGGGCTGGCCGCAGCGACCGAAGGCACACCCATTCCCACGTCTACGGCGGCCAGTCCCCAACGCGACCCCACGGCCGCAACCGGATTCCCCATGCTGGATGCCTTGCCCGCCGACTGGCGGCTGCACGTCATGCAGCTGGCCCGCGCGCAGTCGAACCAGGGCATGGCCGAAGCGCGCGATGCGCTGCGCAGCCGGGTGCGGGATGCGTCGTCCGCCTACCTGACCAACGGTTTCGCACCCGACGCGCCGAGCGAGGGCGAATTCATCCAGGCATACGGGCAGGCGGACGGCGTGAAGCGCTTCGCGGAATTCAAGGGCGTGGCCCAGCTGGGGCAGACGCTGCAGCAGGTCAAGACCCTCCCCGCCGCCGCGCTGGTCGATATGCTGGAAACGGCCAAGCCGACGCCCGGCGAGGGCTTCGCCGCGCGGCAGCAGAACTATGAAATCCTGGTCAAGGCCGTTGACCAGGTGAAGCAGGCGCGCGCCACCGACCCGGTGGGCTACGCGATGGCCGTAGGCAGCTACGGCATCAAGCCGTTGCAACGGTTCGACGACCCAAAGGGACTGACGCAGGAACTCGCGCGACGCGCCGGTGCTGCGCGCCAGATGGCCGTCGATTACGGCACTCGCCTGACGATCATGTCCGACCCCGAGGCCGACGCCTTCGGGCAGTACCTCGGCAGCCTTCAGGCCGTGGACAAGGCCCGCGTGCTGGGGCAGGTTTTCACGGCGGCGGGGCCAGCCGGGGTGCAGTCGCTGTCCACCCAGCTCAACGACAAACACGGCACCCTTGCCGTGGCGGCGATGCTCTCGGCGCACCGTACAACCGAGGGCAGCAATGCCGCGTTGCTCTATCTGCAGGGCAAGGAAGCGATCGAGCAGAAGCGCGCCAAGATCGACGAGGCGAAGGAGTACGGCACCAAGGCGGAAATTTACAAGGCCCTCGAAGGCGTCTACCAGACCCCGCAGGGGCGCGATGCCGCCGCCGAAGCGGCTTTCGGGATTTACGCCAAGTTCAGGGCGGACGGCGGGGGCGACGTTGCGCAGGCAGTGAACATCGCCACCGGCGGCATCGTGGAGCACAACGGCGGCAGGATCGCCAAGCCCTACGGCTGGTCGGACAGCCGCTTCGCCGATGCGCTGCGCTCGACCGTGCCCGCCCGCCTGTCCGCACAGGGCGGCAAGTTCATCGCGGGCGGGGTCGCGCTGAGCGGCGCCGACCTGGCTAAGTTCATCCCCGCCGCGCGGCTGCAGACCTTCGGGCAGGGCAGCTACCTGATCCGCACCGGCAGCGACGTGGTGCGCGATGCAACGGGGGCACCCTTCGTGCTCAAGGTGGCGCCGTAATGTTCGACGAACTCTATCCCGTAGAACGCGACAACTCCCTCGCGCAGTCGGTGCAGCGCCCGCCCGAACCGGAGCCCGCGCCGGGCACCTTCCAGGGCTTCGGCAGCGCACTGGTGGACTCGCTGCCGCATGCCGGATACACCACGGCCAGCGCGTGGTCGGCCATCCTCGACGCCTACGGCAAGGCGGCAGCATTCCGCGACGTGCCCCTGGTGGCCGCCGTCAACGGGCAGCCCGCGCCGGATATGCGCAAGGTGCAGCGCGAAACGATCGAGCAGATGGGAAATAGCCCGGTAGCGCGAGGCTTCCGGGAAAAGGCCAGGGACTACGCGCCCGACCCGGAAGCGGTCGGCATCGCCGGGCAGATCGCGCATGGCGTGCTGTCCACCGTCAGCAAGGCGGTGGGCTACTCGACCGCTGGCCCTGCCGGGCCTGTGCTGTTCGGCGCGGATGTGGGCATCAACCGCGCGCAGGAATTGAGCGACCAGGGCGTGGACGGCCAGACCGCCGCACTGGCCGGCACGGTCTCGGCGGTGTCCGCCGCCGTGGGCATGCGCCTGCCCGCTGCGATGGGCGCGACCCGACTGCAGAGCGCGGCCATTGGCGGCGCGGTGAACCCGGCCCTGACCGTGGCGGAAGTGGGCGGCATCCATGCGCTGCTGCAGCATGCGGATTACGACAAGATCGCGGCGCAGTACCAGCCCTTCGACCCGGTGAATCTCACCATTGCCGCGCTGACCGGTGCGGCGTTCGGCGGCGCGTTCCACCGTGGCAAGTCGGCGAGCCTGTCCCCCGACGAACACGCCGCCCTGCTGACCATGAACGAAGTGCGGGTGCGCGACGGCGACGCCCTGGTGCGTACCGGAGACCTGCCAGCGGCCGGCAAGGCACACGATGCGCAGATCCTCGCGCGCCAGCAGATGGACGCCGGCGAGGTGGTCAACGTGGCCCACCGGGTGGACGCCGACCCGGCCCAGCTCGGCACCATCGCGCAGCGTGTGCGCGAGACCGTGGCACGCGAGGCCCCCGACGCGCTGGAAGCCACCCGGATGGACTTAAACCCGCCGCCCGAGGTGATGGCCCCGCCCGACGCTGGCGGCCCCGCCACACCCGCTTTGCAGCCGGATGACGGCATCCCGGACAGGATCGTCGAGCAGGTGCGCGAGGTGATGACGCGCATGCTCGGGCAAGACCCGGCAGCGCGCCAGGCGGATGCCAAGCCCGCCACCCCTGAACAGGTGCGCGCCCTCGACATCGCAACCCGCACACCCGACGCCGTTGTCCGCCTGGACGATGGCACCGACGTGCGCATGGCCGACCTGATCCAGCACGCCGATACGGTCGAGGCCCAAGCCAGAACCGAAACCGCCGCATTCAAAGCGGCCGTCAATTGCGCCTTGAGGTTCCCAGTATGAGAAGCGAATGCATCCAGGCGGTGGCGCAAGCCATCGGCCGCAGCGTCACCCAGCAGGAAGCCCAGAACATCGAAGGCCGCATCGTGGACAGCATGAAGCAGCTGGCGCGCAAGGATCCCGCCGCCTGGCAGCAGATGAGCCGCGAGGCGAGGCTCAACGCCGCCGCCGATGAAGCCGGCAAGGCCCTGCTGCACGAAGCCGGCAAGGCCAAGCAGCGCACGGCTCTGACGATCCTGGCGCATGACCGGGTGATGAACCGCTACAGCGCGCTGGTGGCGGACGGCCTGAAGCCGTTCCACGCGGTGGCGCGCGTGCTGGACGATGCGCACCGCTTCGTGCGCGGGGTTTCCAACGAATACTTTACCGGCCTGATCGATACTCTCAACGCCGTGAACCCGAAGTTCCTCGGCATGGTGGAGGATGCGCGGCAGGCCGCCGACCTGGTGCGCGAGGTTTTCGGCGAGCAGACCGGCAACCCGCTGGCGGCCAAGGCTGCCAAGGCGTGGCTGAACACGGTCGAGGCCATGCGGCAGCGGTTCAACGCATCCGGCGGCGACGTGGGGAAGCTCGACTACGGTTACCTGCCCCAGCCGCACGACGACGTGCGCGTGCTCAAGGAGGGGCAGTCCAAGTGGGTGGGCGACATCCTGCCGCTGCTGGATCGCTCGCGCTACGTCGACGAAAACGGCGCACGGCTCGACGATGCGCAGATGACCGACCTGCTCAGCCGCGCATGGGAGACCATCACCACCGGCGGCATGAACAAGACGGAGCCCGGCCAGACAACCGGCATGCGCGCGAACCGTGGCAGCGCGCACCGGGCGATCCACTTCAAGGACGCTGAAAGCTATCTGACCTATGCCGCGAACTACAACCGGGGCGGCGTCCTGTCCGCGATGCAGGGGCACGTCTCGCGCCTTGCCCGCGACATCGCCCTGGTCGAGGAATTCGGCCCGAACCCGCTCACCCAGTGGGGCTACCTGCACGACACCGCGCTGCGGACGGGTGCGTCCGATATGGTCGGCCCGTGGCTGGTCAGCACGCAGAACATGTGGGACGTGCTCAACGGCAACACCGGCACGGTGGCGAATGTGAGGCTGGCCGAAGTCGCCCAGGGCGCGCGCAATGTTGAGGTATTCGGCAAGCTCGGCTCGGCGCTGATTTCCAGCATCACCGACGTGCCGACCTACTTCGTCACCACGGGATTCAACCGCCTGGGCGTGGCCGATTCCCTCATCAACCTGGTGCGCGCCTTCGGCAAGGATTCGGCGGACTACGCCAACCGCGCCGGCCTGGTGGCGGAAAGCGTGATTTCCGACATGAACCGCTGGGCGGAAGCCAACGTCGGCAAGGGGTGGACGGGCAAGCTGGCAAACGCCACGATGAAGGCCAGCCTGCTGGAAGCCTGGACGGATGCCGTGCGGCGCGGGTTCTCCGTCACCATGATGGGCGCGCTCGGCAAAATGTCCCGCGCCGACTGGCAGGCGCTCGACGCGGGCGACCGCGCGCGCCTGGTCGCCAAGGGCGTGACCGAAACCGACTTCAAGGTGTGGCGGATGGCCCATCCGGAAAGCTGGCGCGGCAGCCAGATGCTGACCCTGCAGGCCGTGCGCGCGATCCCGGAAGCCGACTTGACGGCCGCGGGGCTGTCGCTGCGCGACCAGGACAGGGCGGTCTCCCGGCTGCTGGGCACGATTGCCGACGAATCCGAATTCGCCTCGCTGTCGCAGGATTTGCAAACCCGCGCGGCCGTCACCCGTGGCACCAAGAAAGGCACCATCGAAGGCGAATTCCTGCGCTCCATCGCCCTGTTCAAGGGTTTCCCCATGGCAATGATTTCGCGGCATTGGGGACGCATGGCCGAGCAGTGGCGTACCGGCGACAAGGCCTCATCCGTGGCCTACGGCGCGGGGCTCAGCACCGCCCTGACGATCTTTGGCGCGCTGGCGGTCGAACTCAAGGACATGGTGAACGGCAAAGACCCGCGCGACATGACCACGCCCAAGTTTTGGGGCGCGGCTTTCGCCCAAGGCGGCGGGGTGGGCATCTTCGGCGACTTCCTTTACACCGGCATGGGCGGCCAGAACCGCGCGGGCGTGCCCAACTGGATGAACCTTGCCGGCCCGCTGATCGGCAGTGGCTTCGAAGCTGTGGATTTGACGGTCGGCAACGTCGGCCAGGCTATCCGTGGAGAGGACACCCACGCCGGCGCCGAGGCCGTGCGCTTCGCCCGCTCGCACATGCCATTCGTCAACCTGTGGTATGCCAAGTCCGCGCTCGATCATGCGGGCCTGCAGGATCTGCAGGAAATGCTCTCCCCCGGCTATTTGAGCCGCATGCGCGACCGCGCGCAGGAGGACTGGGGGCAAGACTTCTGGTGGCGGCCGGGTGAACTCGCGCCGGAGCGCGCGCCGGACGTGGCCAGCGCAGTGGGGCAGTGATGGTAGACCAGCCCGAGGCGATCGATACCGCAACGGAAGAAGAAATCGCGGCCGCATTGTCCGCGGAGGAAGGGCGGCCGGTTTCGGTTCAGGAAGTGCGCCGCATCGAATGGCTGGCGCTGCGAAAACTGCGCCGGATACTGCAGGCGCGGGGGCTTACACCGGGGAACCTGCTACCCGAATAGCACGTTTTTCAAGCGTGCGGCTAGTGGTGGGTTTGCTGGTGGGTTTTCCCGCACTACACTTTTAAGTTATTGTTTTTATTGGTGTTTTGGCGGAAGCGGTGAGATTCGAACTCACGGATGGCTTGCACCATCGCCGGTTTTCAAGACCGGTGCCTTAAACCGCTCGGCCACGCTTCCACGCCGCGCATTGTAGCGGCTTCACCCTGCCTTGTGCGT
>JAJYXA010000399.1 GCA_021791235.1 Pseudomonadota bacterium | reverse complement strand
GGCGGCCTGGCCGCCCTGTCGGGCTGGGTTCCAAAACGCCAGATGGGCGCCCTGCGCGATACGCTGGACGAGCATTTTCACGGGCGTTACTGGCTCGATGTGCGCGAGCCGTCTGCCAGGAATGTGTCCGACGTGCCTTCGCTGATGCGCTATCCTGGCTGGCTCAAGCCCTTCGTGCCGCTGGTGAAAAGCTACGGCATTCCCCGCTACGGCGAATTCGATCCGGTGCTGCCGTTCGCCTTCACCTACCTGCTTCTGTTCGGCGCCATGTTCGGCGACATCGGCCACGGCGCCGTGATCCTGCTGCTGGCCGCCGCCCTGCATCGGCGCATCGGGCGCATGGCCTGGCTGGGCATTGCGGCCGGCGCGGTGTCGATGCTGTTCGGCCTGCTTTACGGCAGCGTTTTCGGCTACGAGGACCTGATCGAACCGGTCTGGCTGTCGCCGCTGCACGATCCGATCCGTGTGCTGACGCTGGCGGTCGCATTCGGTGTCGGCTTCATCAGCTTTACCCTGCTTGCCAATGCCTACAACAAGGGGGTGGCTGGACGCGCCGCAGAAGCCCTGTTCGATTCCAGCGGGCTGGCCGGTCTGCTTTTCTATCTCGGCGCCATCGGCGTGCTGGCAAGCTTCGCCGGTGCGGCGGATGTTGCGCAGCCGGCCGCGGTGCTGGCGGGGCTGGGCCTTGTCGTGGTGGCCGCATACAAGTGGCATGAAGCCAGGGCCGGGCTGGGCGAGCGCATTCTGGTCACCGTCATCGAGACGCTGGAAACCGCGATCAACCTGTTTTCCAACACGCTGTCGTTCATGCGCGTGGCGGCCTTCAGCCTCAACCACGTCGCACTCGCGCTGGCCGTGTTCACCCTCGCCGGCGGGCTCGACGCGGCCGGCCACGGATTCACCCTCGTGCTCGGCAATATCGTCATCATCATGCTGGAAGGGGCGATCGTCGCCATTCAGGCGCTGCGTCTGATGTATTACGAAGGCTTCTCTCGCTTCTTCAGCGGGGATGGCAGGGAATTCGTGCCGCTGCGACTCGCATCGCAGCACGCCAAGATTTGATGAATGAACTAAAAGGGGAGAAGACATGACCTGGTTGATCGCATTGATGGTTTTACCCGTGGGGGCCACGCTGGGCGCAGGAATCTGGCTGGAAGTGAAGCCGCGCCGCTTGCCGGCAGACTGGCTTAAAGGCGGCATGCTCGCCAATGTGATGCTGTTCGGTCTGGGTCTGGCAGGCGCCATGCTGCTGGGGGTGCAGGAGGTGATGGCGGCCGAGCCCGCAGCGGCGGCCGCAGGTGAAATTACCCTGGGGCAGGGCCTGGCGCTACTCGGCATCGGCCTGCCGACGGGTCTCGCAGCCATCGGCGCGGCGCTGGCGCTGGGGCCGATCGGTTCCGCCGCCATGGCGGTGATTGCCGAGAAGCCCGAGATGTTCGGACGCACGCTGATCTATATGGGCCTGGCCGAAGGGATCGCGATCTACGGTCTGGTCATGTCCATCCTGATGCTCGGCAAGATTTGAGGCGATGCAGGCCGAGACCGACATCCCTCACGGCAGCGCCCGGCTGGTGGTGCTGGGCAGCGCGGGTCTGGCCGGCGGCTTCAGCCTGATCGGCGCCGAGGTGTACGCCGATGCCGATCAGGCCACGATGGAAACGGTGCTCGAACAGCTGGCTAAAAGCGGCGACGAAGCGCTGGTGCTGCTGGAAACGCATCTCGCGCACGCCGGCGGATACTGGCTGAACCGTCTGCGCAACGAAGGCGGGCGCATCGTCATCACCGAGCTGCCACCGCTGCCCGCGCCGCACGATTACGCACCCGCAGTGGACGACGTGGTGCGGGCGGTTCTGGGGCCGGAGGCATTGAAATAGATTCAAGCTGTACTTGAAACGTGCAGCTCAAGTTTTTGATCCGGAGAGCATATGGAAGCGGATGCGCAGGTTTCCCAACTCGAGCAGGCGTTGCTGCAACAGGCCGAAACGCTGGCGCGCGAGCATTTGCAGAACGCCGAATCGGCACGCGCGCGCATCCTTGCCGAGTCGGCAGACAAACTGAAGCTGGCGGAGGAACGTGAAATCCTCGCCGCCAAGGTCGAGGCCGAACGTCTGGTGCGGCGGCAGAGTCAGGCGGCGGAAACGCGGCTGGCCGCCGAACTCGACCGGCTGCGCTGGGCGTTGACCGAAGCCACCCTGTCCGAAGTGAAAACGGTGTTCAGAAAACTGGCGCAGGACGATGCGCGCTATCTTGCAGTGCTCGAAACCTGGCTGGCCGCGGCAGCGCAGGCATTGCCGCCGGGCGATCTGATGGCGGAGGTGCGCCCGGAGGATGAAAAACGTCTGGCGCCGCAGTGGCATGAGATCGCCGCACGCGCCGCGCCGGGACGCACGGTCACGCTTGCCGCCCACGGACTGCCCAGCGAGGGGGGCATACGCGTGCGGCTGGCTGACAATCGTGCCCGGCTCGATCAGACCTTCGAGGCGCGCCAGCTACGCCTTGCCGA
>JAJYXA010000395.1 GCA_021791235.1 Pseudomonadota bacterium | reverse complement strand
GTGCGCTCGTGCCTCAGTCACAAGGGCACCCTGAGTTGGAAATACATTGAATGGAAATGACGAGAATCTTCCGCATACCGCGTTGCAAATCCTCGCCAGGTGTTCAACCTGGCTGCGGTTTGCGCCTCTTGTGCCCAAGCCGTCAGGCTGTCGGGTATGTCTGCGAAAGATTTCGTCACTTCCATTACGCTGTTTGAAGGGTTACGCATGGGCTCCATCAACGTATTTCCAACTCAGGGCGCCAGTCCCAGCGGATTGTTGGGATCGATGCCGGGCATGAAGGGCAGACCGCGCTCGCGGTGGGTGACCTGGTAGACGCAGCCGATCCAGTTGCCGACCACCGCTTCCGCCGTGTCGTGCCAGGTGTTGTCGAGCAGCGGCAGCACCTGCGCCTCAGGGAAGGCCAGCGCCTCGCCGGCCTGCATGCGACGGCCAAATTCGGACAGCAGCGCCTGTGCCTGGCGGTTGAAGTAGCGCTGCGGAAACGGCGGGAATGCAGACAGCTTGCCGGATGCGGCGAGCAGCAGGTCGCGCTTGTATTCCTTCAGCAGCGATACCGTGTCGTACTCCGGGTGACCCTGGAAAAGCACGGTGCGCAAACCGTCGCCGGAAACTGCCAGGTGCACGCCGGCCTCCGCGCTTTCGACCAGCACCTTGACCCCGGCCGCCTCGAACTGCGTGCGCGAGACATCGTTCCAGCGCGAATGCGGCACATCGAAACGGGTATTCACGTCGGCCACCAGCGGATGCCGGCCGTCGGTCACGCGATGTTCGAACACGCCCCAGATCTTCTGCGGCTGCTTGATGCGCGTCTGACCATGGCGGAACTGCATCACCGCGTGGGTGGCGAGGCAGGAGCACAAGGTCGAGGTGACGTGGTCCCAGGCCCAGTCGATTACCTCGATCAGCGGCTGCCAGAACGGCTCGTCGGCGAGGTTGGCATGGCTGACGTTGGCGCCGGTGATGATGAGCGCGTCGAGCCCCTTCTCGCGAATGGCGTCGAAGCTTTCGTAAAACTGCGCAATGTGCGCCTGCGCCGCCTCGCCGCGCGGCAGATTCGGCAGCGTGAAGGGATGCATGTAGAACTGCGCGATCGGGTTGGACTCGCCGACCAGCCGGTAGAACTGCCGCTCGGTCGCCTCCAGCGCCGCGTCCGGCATCATGTTCAGCAGGCCGACGTGCAGCTCGCGGATTTCCTGCCTGGCCGCGCGCTCGGTCGACAGCACCGTGATGCCGTCGCGGCGCAGGCGGTCGAAGGTGGGCAGGGCGTTGTGCGCGACCAGAGGCATCGTCAGCTTCCCTTGCGTGCGATCGCGGTTTCCAGCAGCGCGAGGAAATCGCGCTCGTTGCGCACCTGCGCCACCTCCTGCGAGGTCACCGTGTAGCCGTGCGGCCTGGCGATCGCCTCGTAGCGCGGGATGCGCGAATGGAACAGGCGCGGAAACACCCAGCGTGCGAAGTCGTCGGGCTCGATCTGCGCGACGAACTCGAGGCCCTTTTCCTGCAAGTAGACCGGCAGGTGCTCGGCGAGAAAGTCCGGACGGAAGTACAGCGGCTTGGGGTCGGACTGCGCGCGGCGGATCAGCGTGTCCTCCTCCGCGCGCGTGGTGGTCTGGATGTAGAGGATCAGCGTGTGTTCGGCCAGCAGCTCCACCACACCGGGTTCGTCCAGCTCGCACAGGCTGCCACCGACATCGTTGACGAAATGCGGGTAGCCGTAGATTTCCTGACCCTTGCGGATGAAGGCCGGCACGTCGCGCATGGCGGCGATCTCGGCGTCGCGATAGGCGGCCTGACGGCGCGAGAACTCGTCGAGCGACAGCCCGCCCCACTCCGGTCCGCCGAGCTTGCCGACGAAGGTCAGCACGGGGCCGAGGTCGTGGATCTTGATGTTGTTCTTGATGTCGATCCAGTCGTTGCGCAGCAATTCGCGCAGGAACGGCACGCTCATAGCCTGCTGCTTGATCAGGTCGAGGATGGGCTCGTCGAGGTAACGCGTGCCGATGCGGTAGTCGCCGGAGAAATGGAACCAGTCGTGGCCGCGCAGCATGGAGGAGATGTGCGTCTTGCCGACGCCGGACATGCCAAGCAGGGTGATCCGCTTGGTCGGCCAGGCGCGGAAGGAGTCGGGGGTGAAGTGCATGGAGTCGGTTTTCGGTGGATTAGCGCGAAGCCTACCGAAAAGCCATCCAATTAAAAAGGGCGCGTTCCCGCTGGCTGTCCGCTTTGGTGCATGACCCGGCAGGAACTGCACCAATCCTGACCGCGCGCGGCCGTTCTTCGGTTTCACCGAGTCGGGGTGCGGGCCAACACGTCCAATCATGGCGGGCGCTGGCAGCGGGCTGTCCCGGTGGAAGGCGGCTGGCACAACGGTTGCTTTGAGAAGTTCAACGGGAAAAGTGGCGCTTTATCGTCCCAGTACCGCGAAGGAGGGCTAGGGTTCCGGTCCCGCAAGGGATGCTGGTCCGAGAGCCACCGGTTCCGCCGTCAGGCGGAGCTCCAC
>JAJYXA010000391.1 GCA_021791235.1 Pseudomonadota bacterium | reverse complement strand
ACGAACAGGCCGACCACCGCCCACCACGCCAGCATCGGGCCGCGCAGGCCCTTGACCAGGCGGATGTGCAGCCAGGCGGCGTAGTTCAGCCACACGATCAGCGCCCAGGTTTCCTTCGGGTCCCACGACCAGTAGCCGCCCCAGGCCTCGGCCGCCCACATCGCGCCGAGGATGGTGGCGATGGTGAAGAAGGCGAAGCCGATCGCGATGGACTTGTACATGACGTCATCGATCACTTCCAGCCTGGGCAGGCGGCTGGCGAGGACGCCCCGCTGAGCCAGCAGATAGGCGACGCCGAGCATGGCGGCGATGGAGAAGCCGCCGTAGCCGACGAAGTTGGCGGGGACGTGCAGCTTCATCCACCAGGATTTGAGCGCCGGCACCAGCGGCTGGATTTCGTGCGCGCCGCGGTCGAAGGTGTACCACAGGATGAATCCGACCGCGGCCGAGATCACCGGCAGCACGAAGGCGCCCATCTGCCGCGCCTGGTAGCGCGCTTCGTAATACAGATACATCATCGCGGTGATGAGGCAGAACAGCACGAAAACTTCGTACAGGTTGGACACCGGGATGTGGCCGACGTCGGCGCCGACCAGGTAGGACTCGTACCAGCGCACCATCAGGCCGATGAAGCCCATGGCCACCGCGGACCAGGTCAGCACGCTGCCGGTTTTCAGCATGAATCCGGAACGCGCCAGCAGGCCCCCCCAGTAGGCCAGCGTGGCGAGCCCGAACAGGGCGCTCATCCACATGATGGCGGCCTGGCTGGAGATCAGGTACTTGAGGAAGAAGGCTTCTTCCATGCGCGTCAGGTTGCCCTGGTACTGGCTGATCGCGAACAGGCTGATGGCGCCGACCACGATGAACAGCGGACGGAACGGTTTCCAGAACCAGCCGGCCACCGCCAGCGACGGAATCGCCGCCAGCAGGATGGCTTTTTCATAGAGGTCCATGAATTCGCCGTAGCGCGACAGGGCAAACAGGCCGCCCGCCGCGACGATGGTGGCGAACAGCCAGTCGAACCAAGACAGGCGCTTGAACAGCGGGGCGGGTTGATTGAGGGCGAGTTCCATGTTTGAGCCTCCGGTTTATTGCGCGGGCGTGGGCGCTTGTTCTGTCAGCGTATCCAGCGCCTGCGCGTGCTGGGTGAATTCCTTCTCGAAATCGATGGTGTGCTTGGCCGACGACATCGCCAGCAGCGCGTGGCCCGGCCTGATGCGCAACCAGACCCGGCGTTCGCGCACGTAAAGCATGAAGAATACGCCGAGCGTCAGCAAAAGCGAACCGAAGTAGACCACGTTCTTGCCGGGCGAGCGGGTGAGCTGCAGGCCGCTGGCCTTGACCTCGTCGTACTGCATCAGTTGCAGATAGATCGGCGCGCCGTAGACGAACAGATCGCTCACGCTGTTGAGGGTGTCGCGCACCAGCCAGCCGGTGGCGTCGTCGGCCGCGGGGGCGGGCAGTCCGGCCTGGCGGTTGGCGATCTGCAGCGCCTCGAATGCGGCGAGTTCCAGAATGCGCAGATAGGTTCCCGCGGCCTTGTCGCGTTCGGGTTCGGGCACTTTTCCCTCGATAAAACGCCCCACCGACTGAAAGCCGCCTTCGGCGAACAGCGCCAGCACCTGGGTGGCGCTGAATTTCAGCTTGTCCTCGATTTCGGTGCCCCGGGCCTCTTGCGGCAGCGCCTGGCGGGCGAAGCGGGCGGCGATCTCGGGGCGCAGTTCCGCATTCAGCAGCGCACCGCGCAGCCGCATGAAGCTGTCGATGTCGCCCCCCGCATCGAGCGGCATGCGCAGGTAGCGGAAGGCTTCGTTCGGCGATTCGCGCACCCCCGACATCAGGTACCAGCGGCCGTCGAGTTCCAGCGGCAGCATGTAGTTGGAAAACTCGCGCGCCTGGCCGCGCGCATCGCGCAGCTTGTACTGGAAGCTCGGGCCGACGTTGCGCAGGTGCCGGTTGTCGCTGACCGGGCTGCCGCCGAGCACGCTCATGGCGTCGCCGGGTGCCTCGATTTCGCCGCCCATGTTTTCGATGTTGAACGGGCGGAAATCGGTGAATTCGAGCGTATAGTCGCCCGCCGCGCTGGCCAGGGTGGTGTCCTGGTGCACCGTGCCTTCGATGGGGAAGGTGGCGGTCGTCGGCGCGAACAGATTCCAGCCGCGCAGGCTGAGGCGGGTGCCGCCGTCGGCAAAGCTGGCCTGGTAGATGGCGATGCCGTCGTGGATCAGCGGATGGTTGACGGCGATGGTCGCCTCGCGGATTTTCCTGCCGGAACGGTCGAACAGTTCGAGATCGCTTTCGAAGCTCTTCGGCTGGCCGGTGCTGTAATGCTCGATGCGGAACTGCTTCAGCGCCACGGTGAAGGGCAGGTCCTGCACCAGGTAGCCGTCGGCCACGTTGAGGAAGGCCACGTCCGCGCTGGAGCCCTCGGGAATCTGCACGCTGCCGCGAAACGACGGATTGGAGGGGGTCAGGCGCGAAATCGCCGGCACCTGGCTTTGCGGG
>JAJYXA010000208.1 GCA_021791235.1 Pseudomonadota bacterium | reverse complement strand
GGGCGTGGGCCAGGGGGAACGCCGGAACTTGTCTCCGCGAACCCGGCCTCGCGCTGCCTTCAACATTCAATCGCCCGCAGGGCTCAACCCAAGGAAGCGAACATGACCGATCTTTTTTCGCCCGCCCGCTTCGGCGCCATCGACCTGGCCAATCGCGTGGTCATGTCTTCGCTCACCCGCAACCGTGCCGGGGCCGGCAATGTGCCGACGCCGCTGATGGCCGAATACTATCGCCAGCGCGCGTCGGCCGGGCTGATCCTCACCGAGGCGACACCGATCTGCGCGGAGGGCCACGGCTATCCGCGCACGCCCGGTATCCACACGCCGGAGCAGATCGCAGGTTGGCGGCAGGTGACGGAGGCGGTGCACGGCGCCGGCGGCAAGATCGCCCTGCAACTGTGGCATGTGGGGCGGATTTCGCATCCCGACCTGCAGCCGGGCGGCGCCCTGCCGGTCGCGCCTTCGGCGATTCGCCCGGCCGGGCGGGTGTTCACCGGGCAGGGCATGAAGGATTTCGTCACCCCGCGCGCGCTCGAACTTTCCGAAATCCCCGCCCTGGTCGCACGCTACGCCGAGGCCGCGCGCAACGCCATCGACGCCGGATTCGACGGCGTGGAAATCCATGCCGGCAACGGCTACCTGCTGGACCAGTTCCTGCGCTCGTCCACCAACCGGCGCACCGATGCCTATGGCGGCAGCAAGGAAAACCGTGCGCGCCTGCTGCTGGAAGTGCTGGATGCCGTGTGCCGTGCAATCGGCAACGACCGTGTCGGCCTGCGGCTGTCGCCGGTGTCAACGTTCAACGACATCGGCGACGACAATCCGCAGGACACCTTCGGCTATGTCGTCACGCAACTCAACCCGTTGAAACTGGCCTTTCTCGACGTGCTGCAGGGAACCGGCGGCGCGCCCGAAGAACAGTGGATTCCGTTTGACTATGAGCAGTTGCGCAGGCTGTATTCGGGCAATTTCATCCGCAACAACGGATACGATTTCGAAACAGCGCAGCAGGCCGTGACGTCCGGTGCCGCCGATGCGATTGCGTTCGGCCGGCTGCTGCTGGCGAACCCGGATCTGGTCGAGCGCTTCCGTCGAGGTGCGCCGCTCAATGCGCCCGATTTCGAAACGTTCTACAGCGGGGAAGAGAAGGGCTACACCGACTATCCCCGTCTGCAGGACTGAGCAGGGTTTTTACTTGCTTTGGCGGAGCGCGGGGTTGTCTTGGTTTCGACGAATTCGGCAGTGGTCTTCAGGCCGGGTGCGCCGCCGCCGAAGCCGTCACGTGCTCGCCGGTGTGTTTTCCATCCATGAAATCAGCTCATCCGCAGGCAGGGGGCGGCTGATGTGATAACCCTGCGCATGGTTGCAACCGAGCATCGAAAGCAAATCCAGCGAATCGCGGTTCTCGACGCCCTCTGCCACCACCAGGTAGCCAAGGTTGTGCGCCAGGTCGATCGTGGAGCGGACAATCACCGCATCGTTGTCGTCTTCCGCCATGTTCAAGACAAAGGATTTGTCTATCTTGATCGAATGTATGGGTAATTTCTTCAAGTACGCCAATGAGGAGTAGCCCGTCCCGAAGTCGTCAATGGCCACGGTAACACCCAGGTCGCGCAGACGTCGGATTGCCTTGGCGCCATGCTCGATTTCCGCCATCAGGATATTTTCCGTAATCTCGATTTCAATTCGTTCCGGCGAAAGGCTGATTCCCCCTCCGGCCAGCGTGCTTTCAAGCTTGTCCACAAATAGCGGATCCTGAAATGAGCGCGCCGTCACGTTGACCGCGATGCGCAATTCCGTCCCCGCCGTCCGCCAGGTTTTGCACTGCGTGATCGCCGTGCGGAGAACCCATTCCGTGATTGGGCCGATCAAACCGGTGCTCTCGGCAAACGGGATGAATTGATCCGGGAAGATCATCCCGTGCTCCGGGTGGTTCCAGCGAATCAACGCCTCCACGCCGATGATGCGGCCGCTGCGAATGTCGATTTGCGGCTGATAATGAAGAACGAATTCGTTTCTCTCCAGCGCATGACGCAAGCCGGATGAAAGTTGCAAGCGCTCCCGGGTATGAGGGTCGGTTTCGGGATCATAAAACAGGAAACCCACATCCTTGTGCTTGGCGCCATACATGGCCACATCCGCACGGCTCATCAGCACATCGGCATCGTCCCCATGATCCGGGAAGAGGGCTATGCCGATTCCCACACCCAGATACAACTCGTTTTTCAGAAACCAGAATGGTTCTACAAAACAATCGCGAATATTTTTCGCGACTTTCTCGGCGGCGGCTTTGCCGTCCAGGGCATCGGGCAGCAATACCGCAAATTCGTCACCGCCCAGACGCGCCAGCGTGTCGCTTCCCCGCAAGATGCCCGCCAACCGCTGTGCCACCTGACGCAAAACCTCATCGCCAGCAGAGTGTCCCAGGGTGTCGTTGATTTCCTTGAAGTGATCCAAATCCAGCAATATCAAAGCGACCTGCTTGTTCCGTTCGCGTTTTGCCACGGCGATCGCCTGATTGAACCGGTCGTAAAGCAGGGCCCGGTTGGGCAATGTGGTCAGGCTATCGGTTGTTGCCAGGAAGTGCAGGCGCTCAGTGGATTCCTTGGATTCCGTGGTGTCGTCCATCAGGCCGTCTATCCGCACCACCCGGCCTTCATCGTCCAGAAACGGGTGGAATACCCTGCGAAACCAGCGCGCTTGTCCTGCTGGCGCCTGGACGCGGCTTTCCACTTCCACCCTGTTGCCGCGCAACGCTTCTTCCCACGCGAGTCTCACCGTTTCGCGATCATCCGGATGGGTCCAGCCCATGCAGGGGATCGGCATTTCGATATCCAGCGCGCAGATGTTCCGGGCCCCCGGGCTGATATAAATCAGTTGATTATTCTTCACATCCACCGACCACAACACTTGTGGAAGATTGGCCAGCAGATCGCTGACTTGCCCCTGCAGTTTCTCGGCCCGGCCTTGTTCGGTCTGCGCCAGGGACATTGCCGAATACCAGTAGCCTTCGAGCATGAGGCCCATGTCGCGAAACAGCAGTTTGATCAGAATGTTTTCCAGCGCGTATCGCTTGGCCGGCGCAATTTCGGGGTGCGCGGCAATGATTTTCCGCAAGTGATCCAGGTACAGCCGGTAGGCGCCCATGATCCACACCGGCTCTATATTGTGTTGAAAATGGATCCTCCCGATGTGGGTCAGTTGTTCCGCCGATTGCTCGTCGGTGCGTCCGCTCAGCAATGTCTGGAAATGCGCGGATTGCGTCGCCGCCAGCCTGGAGAGTTCTCCACCGGCTTCCTGATAATGATGGAGGACATCGGCGGTGATGGGGAAGGCCAGAAGATAGGCATAGAACGCCTCGATAAAAGGGCCTGCGCCTTTTGTCAGGATGGCGCGATACTGGGCAAGGAGCGCTTTTTCTGGTTCTGAAATGCGCAGAAAAAGATTAAATGCTTCATTGGTTTCGCGGCTGCCGGGTGCGCTCATTGTCGTGTTCGTGGAATCGTTGGCGTGCCGCCGGATCATTGCCTCTCCCCTCTGGTTATGGTGTTATCCGGCGATCCTATTTTAGGAACCCTGTTTTCGCAATGGTTTTGTGTCGCCGCCGTGCCTGTTCGAAAAATGATGGAAGTCACAAATACGATGTCGGGGATCGCCCGCGAGGGCTGTCACCGGCGATCCGGGAAGGGGGTTATGCTGAAACATTGTTGTTTGCCAGGCGCCGGGTGATGGCCTCGTAATCGGCGACGGCGAGGGCTTCGGCGCGCAGCCGGGGATCGATGCCGAGCGCAGTGAAATCCTCCGGTTTCAACAGGCTGCCCAGCGTGTTTCTCAGCATCTTGCGACGTTGCGAAAACGCGGCGGCGACGACGCGCGCAAACAAGGCTTCGTCCAGCGGTACGATTTCAGCCGGCGTTTTGGGGATCAGCCGCACCACCGCCGAATCGACCTTGGGCGGCGGGTTGAAGGCGGTGGGCGGGACGTCGAGCAGCCATTCCAGGTGAAAGCGCCGCTGCAGCATGATCGACAGCCGCCCGTAATCGGGGGTGGAGGGTTCGGCGACCATGCGTTCGACGACTTCCTTCTGCAGCATGAAGGTCATGTCGCGGATGTGCCCGGCAAAGTCCATCAGATGAAACAGCAGCGGCGTGGAAATGTTGTAGGGCAGATTGCCGATGATGCGCAGGTCGTGGCCCAGCGCGCCGAAATCGAACTTCAGCGCGTCGCAGCTGTGTACGGTGAGGCGCCCGGCCGGCCAGGTTCTTTGCAGGCGCGCGACGATGTCGCGGTCGAGTTCGACGGCGTGCAGATGCGGCAGGCATTCCAGCAGGGGCCGGGTCAGCGCGCCCAGACCGGGGCCGATTTCGACCACGATGTCGGTCGCCTGCGGATGAACGGCATTGACGATGGCATGGATGATGCCGTCGTCGATGAGGAAGTTCTGGCCGAAGCGCTTGCGGGGGGGGTGCATGTTAGGGGCTAGGAGTTAGGAGTTAGGAGCTAGGAGCTAGGAGCTAGGAGCTAGGGGCTAGGGGTTTTTAGAGAAGCGCGGCGAAGCCGCTCATTCCCTAAATCCTAGTTCCCAGATCCTAGCCCCTTCTTCTCCATCATCTCCATCGCCACGCCGATCGCCGTCAGCAGGCTGCCTGCTTCGGCCCGCCCGCTGCCGGCGAGGTCGAGCGCGGTGCCGTGGTCGGCCGAGGTGCGGATGAAGGGCAGGCCGAGGGTGATGTTCACGCCGGCGCCGAAGCTGGCGTATTTGAGCACGGGCAGGCCCTGGTCGTGATACATCGCCAGCACGGCGTCGCAGGGGGCACTGCGGATGCGCGAGAACAGGGTGTCGGCGGGCAGCGGGCCGACGAGGTCCATGCCTTCGCCGCGCAGGCGGTCGAGCGCGGGTTCGATGACGTCGATTTCCTCGCGCCCCAGATGACCGGATTCGCCGGCGTGGGGGTTGAGGCCGGCGACCACGATGCGCGGCCGGGCGATGCCGAATTTGACTTGCAGGTCGGCGTGCAGGATGCGGATCACTTCGTCGAGCAGGTCGGGCGTGATGGCGTCGGCCACGGCGCGCAAGGGCAGGTGGGTGGTGGCGAGGGCGACGCGCAGGCCGCCGCCGGCCAGCATCATCACCACCTTTTTCGCGCCGCTGCGGTCGGCCAGGTATTCGGTATGGCCGGTGAAGGCAAAGCCGGCGTCGTTGATCACGCCCTTGTGCACCGGGGCGGTGACCATGGCGTGGTAGGAGCCGTTCAGGCAGCCCTCGATCGCGGCGTCGAGCAGGGCGAGCACGTGGGCGCTGTTGCCGGAATCGAGCGCGCCTGCGGTGACGGGCGCGGCGACCGGAATGTGGCGCACGTGCAGCGCGCCGGGTCGATGTACGGGAATGGCGTCGCCGCTGGCGAAGTCGACCGCGATGCCGAGCCGGGCGGCGCGGGCGCGCAGCACCTCGACATCGCCCAGCACCGATAACCGGCATGGCAGCGCCTGCTGCGACAGCGCGATGCAGAGGTCGGGGCCGATCCCGGCGGGCTCGCCCGCGGTGAGGGCGAGGACGGGCGGATTCACGGCTTCGCTCACCCTTGGCGCGATCGGATCAATCGATCGGGCGCAGCTCGACGTAGGCCGAATCGCGAATCTGCCGCACCCAGTCCTGGAAGGCTTCTTCCGCCTTGCGCTCGCGGATGGCCTGGCGCGCCACCAGCTTCTGGCGTTCCTGCGTGACGTCCTGCTCGCGGCGTTCCAGCACCTGGATCAGGTGCCAGCCGAAGGGCGACTGGATGGGCGCGCTGACCTCGCCCGGCTGCAGGGCATTCATCGCCTTCTCGAAGTCGGGCACGGTGTCGCCGGGGTTGATCCAGCCGAGGTCGCCGCCCTTGGAGGCGCTGGCATCCTCGGAATGCAGGCGTGCCAGTTCGTCGAATTTCACCCCGTTGTCGATGCGCTCCTTCAGCTGCAGCAGGCGGTTGCGGGCGTCGGCTTCCGAGGTGAGCTCGTTGGTCTTGATCAGGATGTGGCGCGCGTGGGTCTGGGTCACGCGGAGGGTGGCGTCGAGCCCACGCTTGTCGACGAGCTTGAGGATGTGGAAGCCGTTGCTGCTTTTCAGGAGCGGACTGACCTGGCCCGGCTGCAGCGGCTTCAGCGCATCGGCGAACAGCGCCGGCATCTTGCCGCTGGCGCGCCAGCCGAAAGCGCCGCCCTGCAGCGCGTTGGGGGCGTCGGAATAACTGGCCGACAGCTGGGCGAAATCGGCGCCCGCGGCCAGCTGGGCGAGGATGTCCTCGGCACGCGCGCGGCGCGCCTGGATCTGCTCGGGCGAGGCGTTTTCCGGCACGGTGACGAGGATGTGGGCGAAGTTGTATTCGGTCTCCGCGCCCTGCTGCGCCTGCGTTTGCAGATAGCCCTCGATTTCGGCATCGCTGACCGAAATACGGTTGTCGACGTCGCGCTCGCGGGCGCGCGCAATGAGGATTTCATTGCGGATGGTGGTGCGCATGCCGTCGAGGCTTTGGCCTTCCCGCTCCAGTGCTGCCGCAAGGCCGGCCAGGTCGAGCTTGTTCTGCGCGGCGATGCGCTGCAGCGCGCGCTCGACCTGGGTCGGGTCGACGCGAATTCCGGTGTCGCGGGCGTGCTGCTGCAGGGCCAGCTCGGTGACCATGCGTTCGAGCAGCTGTTTCTCCAGCACCTCGCGCGGCGGCAGCGGGGTGTTCTGCCGCGACAGGTTCTTCACGACTTCGTCATAACGCCGGGCAAGCTCCTGGCGGGTGATGATTTCGTCGTTGACGACGGCAACGATGTGGTCGAGCGGTTGCACGGCCGCATGGGCCGGCAAAACGGTCGATGCGGCAATCAGCAGCGCCAGCAACCAGCGAGGGCGGCGCCATTCAGGGCGTTTGAAGAATGTCATGGCTAGGCCTGTATCCGGGAACACTTTGTTTCAACACGTCGAGCGGGTTGGCGCCCAGGCGCCCCATGCCGTTCAACTCGAGCTGGAAGAACAGCGCATCGGTCGACTGGTCCACCTTGGTGGCCAGGCGCTGGAACACTGCGCGCACCGCCCAGCAACCGCCATTGTATTCAACCCCCGCCAGGCCTTCGACCAGTTTGTCGTCCTGGAACGAATAGTTGTAGCGGAACATGCCGTACCAGCGATCGCCCAGCGGCCATTGCCCCGACAAATCGATCTGCTCGGTGGTTTGGTCAATGAAGCGGTAGTTGAAGTTCAACGCGCGGCCGGGCCCGGGACGGTAGGAGGCGCCCAGGTTCTGGCGGATGGTGGTGCCGTTCTGGGTGTCGAACTGCCACGCGGTGTCGATGCGCCAGTCGCGCGTGATCTGCCCGCTGACGGCGGCGAGCAGGTCGGTGGCATTGCTCGTGCGTGGCGCCACGCCGGGCAGGGTGACCTGCTGCGCGCTGAAGTAATAGCGTTGGCCGAGAGTGAGCTGCAGGCGTTCCAGTCCGCTGTCCGCCTCGACGAAGCGGCTGGTGACGGCGAGCGTCATCTGGTTGGCGTCGTTGATGCGGTCGCCGCCGATGAACTGGTTTTCGGTGAACATCTGCGCGTAGCTGAAGTCCAGCGGCGAGGTGTCGAACACCGGGATCGCGTCCTGGTCGCGGAACGGCGCGAGCACATAATAGGCGCGCGGCTCCAGCGTCTGTTCGTAATCCTGGCCCGCGAAGCGGAACGGGCGGTCGAAGGTGACGCCGCTGTCGAGGCTGAAGATCGGCAGGTTGCGCGTGATGCGCTGTTCGGGGACGCTGTCGTCCAGCGCGTAATAGCTGCTGTGCCAGCCGAGCTGCGGGGTGAGGAAGCCGAACGAATTGGCGAGCGGCAGGCGCAGCGTGGGATAGGCCAGCACCCGGGTGCCTTCGGTCCTGGTGGGATGGGCAAAGCGGGTGGCTTCGCTGTCCAGCTTGAATTCCAGGCCGTTGCCCAGGGTCTTCGTCATGCCCAGGCGGGCGTGCGGCAGCCGCGCGTACGGCTCGACAATGGGGGCGGCGGTGGAGTCCTGCAAGGTCTGGAAGCTTTGCGCGCGCAGCTCGGCGCTCCAGTTGGCGCGCTGCGTGGTCACCCATGCCTCGCGGTTGAGGTGGCTGAGCGATGTGACGGAAATCAGGTTGGAGAGGTCGCGGAAATAATCGTCGTCGGACACGCGGTTGAACTGCATGCCGGCCTGGGTGTTCGCGTTCACGCGGTAGGTGTTGTTGAGCGCGACGCTCCAGCGCGAGCGGCCGGCTTCGTTGTCGTTGGGCAGGTATTCGAGACGGTTCTCGCCGCGGGCGTCGTCCAGCAGATAGCGGAATTCTCCGCCCAGCTGAACGCCGCGCTTGGACAGCAGGCGCGGGTACAGCGTGGCGTCGTAATTGGGCGCGAGATTGAGGTAGTAGGGCACCAGGATGTCGAGGCCGCTGCGCTCGGTGGTGCCGATGGTGGGCGCCAGCACGCCGGTCTTGCGTTCGTTGTTGAGTGAAAAGTCCATCCACGGCGCATACAGGATGGGCACGCCGAGGAAATTCAGCGAGGCGTTGCGCGCAGTGCCGACATTGCGGGTCTTGTCGATGTCGAGGTCGGCCACCTTGAGGAACCAGTCGTCGTTGTCGACCGGGCAGGTGGTGTAGGTGGCGTCCTGAAGCTTGAAACGGTTTTCGTCGATGAAGTCGATGCGTTCGGCGTCTCCGCGCCCTGGCTGCGCCGTAAAACGGTACACCGGCCGGGTGAGCTCGCCGCTGTAGTCGTCGAGATCGAGTTTGAGCGAATCGCCGCTCACCAGCAGCGCGGGCTGTTCCAGCCGCACCTGGCCGCGCGCCTCGACGGAATTGAGGGTGGTGTCGTAGCGCAGCCAGTTGGCGAAGAAGTTCTGCCCGGCCTGGCGGGCTTCCACGTTGCCGCTGGCTTCGATGACGTTGGGTGCCGTCGACTCGATGCGGTCGGCGGTCAGGAACAGCGGCCCTTCCTTGCCCGCCACGGCCGACCCGCCCAGCTCGACGTCCTTTTTCAGCGCGAGCCCGTCCGCGCCGGCGGAACGGACGGCCAGCAACAACATGACGAGCGCAAAGCCGGGCAAGGTGGACAAGCGATGTAAAATCCGGGCCAAGGTTATTTGGAACAGCGTTATTCGGAGCAGCATGGCAGTGGAACGTTTGCAAGCATTACAGGGCTGGGCCGCGCGACGGCTGGGGGGCGATTCGCTCGACATCGCCCCGGCGTCGGCGGACGCCAGCTTTCGCCGTTATTTTCGCGTCACTGCCAAAGGCCGCGATTATATCGTGATGGACGCGCCGCCGGCGCACGAGGATTGCCGCCCCTTCATCGCCGTCGCCCGGCTGTTCGGCGCCGCCGGCGTGCACGTGCCGCAGGTGCTGGCGCAGGACCTGGAGCAGGGCTTCCTGCTGCTGACCGATCTGGGCAATACCACCTACCTGTCGGCGCTCAACGAAGCCGCACTCGATCAAGGCGCGGCGCGCGAGCTCTATCTGGCGTCGAACGACGCGCTGATCCGCATCCAGCAGGCGAGCCGCCCCGGCGTGCTGCCGGACTACGACCGCGCGCTGCTCACCCGCGAACTGATGCTGTTCCCCGACTGGTACGTCTCGAAGCACCTCGGCGTCGCCATGAAGGACGAGCAGAAAGCCATCCTCGACGCCGTGTTCTGGCGCATCCTCGCCAACAACCTGGCGCAGCCGCAGGTCTACGTGCACCGCGACTGGCATTCGCGCAACCTGATGGTGAGCGACCCCAACCCCGGCATCCTCGACTTCCAGGACGCGGTCTACGGCCCCATCACCTACGACCTCGCCTCGATCTACCGCGACGCCTACATCCGGTGGGATGAGGAGCAGCAGCTCGACTGGGTGATCCGCTACTGGGAAAAGGCGCGCGCCGCCCGCCTGCCGGTGCGCGAGGACTTCGCCGAATTCTGGCGCGACTTCGAATGGATGGGCGCGCAGCGCCAGATCAAGGTGCTCGGCATCTTTGCGCGGCTGTACCACCGCGACGGCAAGGACGGGTATCTCAAGGACATGCCGCGGGTGATGCACTACCTGCGCCGCGTGTGCGAGCGCTACGACGAGCTGAAGCCGCTGCTGTTTTTGCTGGATGGGCTGCAGGATCGGGCGCCGCAGGCGGGGTATACGTTTTGAGTCAGTGGAGAGCGACGAGCGGGTAGGGTGGGCAGCCCACGCGGTTGCAGCTGGCTACCCCAGCGGCCGACACAAGGTTGTTTATCACAAGATCGGCTTGCAATTATCACTTAATGTTATATATCATTAAGCCATGTACACGCTCGAATACAGCAAGCAGGCAGTGCGGGCGTTAACACGGATGCCCGCGACCACAGCGACCACCATCCGGATCAAGTTGCAGGAACCGGCACAAGACCCACTGGCTGCGCGCAACGTGAAGAAACTGACCGGGCAGCCAGGCTATCGGCTGCGGGTGGGCGACTGGCGGGTGTTGTATTTACTGGATAACGGTAGATTGATTGCTTACGTGGCCGAAATCGGCGCGCGCGGAGGAGTTTACAAATGAACGTGCAGATGATCGTCAAGAACGGCAAACCGGAATATGTGGTGCTGCCTTGGGATGAATATCAGACCATGCTGGAAGCGCTGGAAGATCGCGCCGACGCTGTGGCGCTGACGGGTTTTGCCGAGCGGCTGGCGCTTGGCGAAGAGGAGACCCTTCCCGCAGCGATGGTAGATCGCCTGCTTGGTGGTGAATCCCCCGTGCGGGTTTGGCGCGAACATCGCGGGCTCACGCAGGCGCAGCTTGGCGAGGCTGCAGGCGTGGCGCAAAGCATGGTGGCGATGATCGAGCGCGGCGATCGGCGTGGGACGGTGGATACGCTGGCGTCCATCGCGCGCGCGCTCAAGGTTGATCTTGACGATTTGACGCAGAGCGAAGCCGGTTAAGCGTTTGCAGGTGGGGTATACGTTTGGGCAAAGAGTGGAGAGCGTGACGAACAGGACGACTGCGATGATTCTGGCGGCGGGGCGGGGTGAGCGCATGCGCCCGCTCACCGACCGCACGCCGAAGCCCTTGCTGGTTGTCGGCGGCAAGCCGCTCATCGTCTGGCATATCGAGCGCCTGCGCGCGGCGGGCTTCACGCATATCGTCATCAACCACGCGCACCTCGGGCAGCAGATCGAAGCGGCGCTGGGCAGCGGCGCCGAACTCGGCGTGTCGATCGAGTATTCGCGCGAGGCCAGCGCGCTGGAAACCGCGGGCGGCATTGCCACCGCGTTGCCGCTGATCGATGCCGAGGTCTTTCCCGTGGTGAATGGCGATATCTACAGCGAATTCGATTTCAGCCGGTTGGCCGAGCCGATGGCGCGGCTCGCCGCCGGGCAGGATCAGGCACATCTGGTGCTGATCGATAACCCGCCGCACCATCCGAAGGGTGATTTCGTGCTCGACGGCAGCCGGGTGACCAACGCCGACATTCCCCTCACGCCTTACGTCCTTGGCACCGCTGGTGCCAAGGACGGTATCCCTTGCGGACACCCCTCACGCCTCACCTTCTCCGGCATCGGCGTCTACCACCGCGCGATGTTCGCCCACACCCCGCCGGGCGAAAAAGCCCCGCTCGCGCCGCTGTTGCGGCTGGCGATCGACGCCGGACGCGCGAGCGGCGAACATTTCGGCGGCCGCTGGGTCGATGTGGGGACGCCCGAACGTTTGCAACAACTCGACGAAAGTCTGCGCACCCATGTTTGACGCCAGCCTCCATTCGCAACGCCGCGCCCGCCTCGCCGCCACCCTTGGCGACGGCATCGCCATCGTCGCCACCGCGCCGGAGGCGACGCGCAACCGCGATACGCACTACCCGTATCGTTTCGACAGCTACTTCTATCACCTGACCGGCTTCACCGAGCCCGAGGCCGTGGCGGTCGTGGTCGGCGGCGCGGCGCCGCAGACCATCCTGTTCTGCCGCGACAAGGACGAGACGCGCGAAATCTGGGACGGCTTCCGTTACGGCCCAGCGGCGGCGCAGGCGCAATTCGGCTTCGACACTACCTATTCGATCAGCGAACTCGACGCCAGGCTGCCCGAGTTGATGGGCAACCGCGCGCGGCTGGCCTATGCGGTCGGCCTGGAGCCGGCGTGGGATGCGCGGGTGATCGGCTGGCTCAACGCGGTGCGCGCGAAAACGCGGCAGGGCGTCACGGCACCCGGCGAAATCCTCGACGTGCGCAGTACGCTCGACGAGATGCGCCTGTTCAAGGATGCGTCCGAGCTTGAAACCATGCGCCGCTCGGCCAATATCGCCTCGGATGCGCACCGCCGCGCGATGCGCGCCGCCCGCCCGGGGCGCCACGAATTCGAGATCGAGGCCGAGCTGCTGCACACCTTCTACGCGGGCGGCGCGCAGGCGCCGGCCTACCCGTCCATCGTCGCCGGCGGCGCCAATGCCTGCGTGCTGCACTACGTGGAAAACCGCGCCGTACTCCAGGACGGCGACCTGCTGCTGATCGATGCCGGCTGCGAGCTGAACGGCTATGCCTCCGACCTCACCCGCACCTTCCCGGTCAACGGCCGCTTCTCGCCGGTACAGAAGGACGTCTACGAAATCGTGCTGGCGGCGCAGGCGGCGGCAATGGCGGCGATCAAGCCCGGGGCGCCCTGGATCGCGCCGCACGACGCGGCGGTGCGGGTGCTGACGCAAGGGATGGTCGATCTCAAGCTGCTGTCGGGCGAGGTCGACGGCCTGATCGAGTCGAATGCCTACAGCCGGTTCTACATGCACCGCACCGGCCACTGGCTGGGGCTGGACGTGCACGACGCCGGCGAATACAAGATCAAGGGCGAATGGCGCCCGTTTGTCCCGGGCATGACGCTGACGGTCGAACCGGGCTTGTACATCCGGCCGGCGGACGACGTGCCTGAAGCGCTGTGGAACATCGGCATCCGCATCGAGGACGACGTGGCGGTGACCGCAGGCGGGTGCGAGGTGCTGACCTCGCCGCCGAAAACCGTGGCCGAGATCGAAGCGTGGATGAGCGCGTGAGCGGCGTGCTGATCGTCGGCGCCGGCCCGGTCGGCGCGGTCTGCGCGCTGGCGCTGCGGCAGCAGGGCATCGCTGCGCGCGTGCTCGAAGCGCAGCCGGCCGGCGCCCGCGCCGACACCCGTACCCTGGCTTTGTCGCACGGTTCAAGGCTGATCCTCGACCGCCTCGGCGCATGGGACGGGCTCGACGACGTGACCCCGATCACCCGCATCCATATTTCGCAGCGCGGCGCGCTCGGCGTGGCGCGGCTGGCCGCGGAGGACGTCGCCGTGCCGGCATTGGGCTATGTGCTGCCCTACGGCGCGCTCACCGCGGCGCTGAAACGGGCGCTGGCCGATGCCGGCATCGCGGTCGATTACGGCGTGGCGGTGGAGCGCATCGAATCCGGCGCCGACGTGGCGATGCTGCATGCGGCCGACGGCAGCGTCCATGCCGCGCCGCTGGTGGTGGTGGCCGACGGCGGACGCGGCGACGCAGCCCCCGAACCCAAATTCGAGCGCGACTACGACCAGATGGCCGTGGTGTGCGACGTGCGGACCGAGCTGCCGCACGCCAACCAGGCGTTCGAGCGCTTCACCCCGGAGGGCCCGGCGGCCCTGCTGCCGAAAGGCGACCGCTACGCGCTGGTGTGGACCGCGAGCAACGCCGACGCCCGGCGCATTGCGGCGTTGCCGGATGACGCATTTCTCGCTGCGCTCTATCGACACTTCGGTGGCCGCCAGGGCTTTTTCCTGCACGCCAGCCCGCGCAGGACCTTTCCCCTGAAGCTTGCCTGGACCGGCAGCGAGGCCGCCGACCGCGTGGTGCGCATCGGCAACGCCGCGCAGACGCTGCACCCGGTGGCGGGCCAGGGCTTCAACATCGGCCTGCGCGACGCCTGGGAACTGGCGAACCTGTGCGGCGATACGGCTCCGGAAGCGTTGGGAAGCGGCGCCATGCTGGCCGCTTATGCGCGTGGGCGGCGCCTGGACGTGCTCGGCGGCGTGGGATTCACCGATTTTCTGGTGCGCGTGTTCTCCAACGACTTCGCGCCGCTGCGCCACGCGCGCGGGCTCGGCCTGCTGGCGCTGGAGGTGTTCCCGCCGCTGAAAAGCTTCGTCGCGCGGCGGATGATTTTCGGGGCGCGCGGTTGAATCGGTTTGGGCATCACGTTTGCCCCCTCCCCCGCTTGCGGGAGATAAGCAGCGACTTGCCCGCTCGCGGGCTTAGTCGATTGCTTAGTAGTTCCATCAGGGTTGGGGAGAGGGGCGAAGCATGAATCCGGAACGTTATCAGGTCGTCGTCGTCGGCGCCGGTCTGGTCGGGACCGCGGCGGCGCTGGCGCTCGGCCGGCAGGGATTGCGCGTCGCCTTGATCGAGCGTCAGCCGCCATCGGTTCCGGACGAAACCTGGGACACCCGCATCTATGCCATCAGCCCTGCCAGCCAGCATTTCCTGGAACGTCTCGGCGCGTGGCAGCGGCTGGACGCCGGCCGCGTCCAGCCGGTGTTCCGCATGGACGTGGCGGGCGACACGTCCGGCGCGATCCGCCTCGACGCCTGCGAGGCGGGCGTGTCGCATCTCGCCGCCATCCTCGAAAGCGGACGCCTGCAATACGCCTTGTGGCAGGCGATCGAGGCCGACGGCAACGTGGCGCTGCATTGTCCGGCTTCGATCGCGTCGCTCGAACACGGCGAGCCCTATACGCGAATCGCGCTGGACGGGGGTTCGCTGCTCGAAGCCGAACTGGTCGTCGGCGCCGACGGCGCCGCCTCGCGCATCCGCGAGTGGGCGGGGCTGGCCTCGACGCTGACGCCCTACGGCCAGAGCGGCGTGGTGGCCAATTTCGAATGCGAGCGTCCGCACCGCGGCACCGCGTTCCAGTGGTTCTTCGACGGCGACATTCTTGCGTGGTTGCCTTTGACGGGGAACCGCCTGTCGATGGTCTGGTCAACCCAGTCGGCGCATGCGGACGATCTGCTCGCGCTGGATGCGGCGGCGCTGGCCGCACAGGTGCAGGCGGCGGGCCACGACCGGCTCGGCGCCTTGCGCATGCTGACGCCGGCGGCGGCGTTTCCGCTGCGCCTGATCCGGGTGGATTCGGTTGCGGCGCCGGGCGTGGCGCTGATCGGCGACGCGGCACATGGCGTGCATCCGCTGGCGGGGCAGGGCGTGAACCTCGGTTTCGGCGACGCCGAAACGCTGGTCGGCGTGCTGGCGCAGCATCGGCGAGCTTATTGCGGTGATGTGCGTGTGTTACAACGCTATGCGCGTGCGCGCGCCGAGCCGGTGCAGCGCATGCAGGTGCTCACCCACGGCCTGCATCATCTGTTTGCCGACAGCCGTGCCGCCTGGCTGCGCAATGCCGGCATGACGATCGTCAACCAGCTGCCGCCGTTGAAAGCGGCCCTGGTGCGCGAAGCGATGTCCTGACGTTTTTTTGATTTTTCTGGAGTCCCGAATGAAATTCACTTCCCTGGCGCTGGCCGCTACCCTGGTGTTTGCCGCGACCGCGCAGGCCAACGAGTCCGTCATCCGCAAGGCGCTGACGCAGCAGTTTCCCGGCGCGCAAATCAGCTCGGTGACGAAAACGCCCTATAGCGGCCTGTTCGAGGTCTATCTCGACGGTCAGCTCATCTACGTCGACGCCAAGGCGCAATACGTGTTCGCCGGCGACGTGATCGACCTGAAAAACCGCGCCAACCTGAGCCAGGCGCGCCTGAACCAGTTGCAGGCGATCAAGTGGGACAGTCTGCCGCTCGGCAACGCGCTGAAGACCGTCAAGGGCAACGGCGCGCGCAAGCTGGCGGTGTTCTCCGACGTCGATTGTCCCTACTGCCGCAAGTTCGAGGCCGAGCTCGCCAAGGTCGACAACATCACCGTCTACACCTTCCTCTACCCGATCGAAGGCCTGCATCCCAAGGCGGTGCAGATATCGAAACAGATCTGGTGCGCG
>JAJYXA010000364.1 GCA_021791235.1 Pseudomonadota bacterium | reverse complement strand
GCCGCCACACGCGTATGTCGCCTAACCGCTACGGCATTCCCGAGCCGCTCGATGCCAAGCCGCTGCGCGCGCGCCAACTCGACCTCTTGCTGATGCCACTGGTGGGATTCGACAAGCGGGGTTACCGGCTGGGGATGGGCGGCGGCTACTACGATGCGACGCTGGCGTTCATGCGGCACCGGCGCCTGTGGCGCAAGCCGCGCCTGGTGGGGATCGCCTACGAATGCCAGCGGGTGGAGGCGCTGCCGCACGACCCGTGGGACATGCCGCTCGACGCGGTGCTGACCGAGCGCCGGCTGTACCGCTTCAATTCAAACCCTCCCTGACGCGGCGTTCATTCGCCCAGATACGCCTGGCGCACCGCCGGATTGGCGGCAAGCTCGGCGGCCACGCCGCTCAGCGTGACGACGCCGTTTTCCAGCACATACCCGCGCGCGCAGGTTTTCAGCGCCAGATGCGCGTTCTGTTCGATCAGCAGCACCGCCACGCCGTCGGCCGCAATCTTGCGGATGATGTCGAACACCGCCTGCACCATCAACGGTGCCAACCCCATGCTCGGCTCGTCCAGCAACAGCAGGCGCGGGCGCGCCAGCATCGCGCGCCCCAGCGCCAGCATCTGCTGCTCGCCGCCGGACAGCAGCCCGGCCAGCTGCGCGCGGCGCTCGGTCAGGCGCGGCAGCAGCGCGTAGACCTGGTCGAGATCGCGCGCAATCGCCGCGCGATCGTTGCGTGCGTAGGCGCCCATCATCAGATTCTCGGCCACCGACATGCGCGGGAACACGCCGCGTCCCTCGGGCACCAGTGCCAGTCCGCGCCGCGCGATTTCGTGCGCCGGCAGCCGGGTGATCGACTGGCCGTCGAAATGCACGCTGCCGCCGTGCGGCGCGAGAAGACCGCTGAGGGCCTTGAGCGTGGTGGTCTTGCCGGCGCCGTTGGCGCCGATGAGGCAGACCATCTCGCCCGGCGCCACCTCCAGGCTGAGCTCGCGCACGGCCTGGATGCCGCCGTAGGCGACCGACAATTGATGAACTGCCAGCAGTGCGCTCACAGCGCCTCGTCCCCGAGGTAGGCGGCGATCACTTTGGGGTCGCGGCTGACCACGTCTGGCGTACCCTCGGCGATTTTCACGCCGTAGTCGAGCACTGCCAGCCGGGTGCACAGTCCCATCACCAGCTTCACGTCATGCTCGATCAGCAGCAGCGTCAGCCCGTCGGCCTGCAGCTGCAGCAGCAGCTCGCGCAGCGCCGCCCGTTCGGCCTTGTTCATGCCGGCGGCGGGTTCGTCGAGCGCCAGCAGCGTCGGTTCGGTCGCCAGCGCACGCGCGATTTCGAGCCGGCGCTGGTCGCCGTAGGGCAGGTTCTTGGCCAGGCGGTTGGCGTGCTGCGCGATGCCCACTCGCTTGAGCAGCGCATGGGCGCGCGCGCGCGAATCGGCTTCTTCGCGTCGCGTGCCGGGCAGGCGCAGCACCGCGCCGACGACGCCGCTTCGGGTGCGCGCGTGACGCCCGACCAGCACGTTTTCGAGCGCGGTCATTTCGGCGAACAGGCGGATGTTCTGGAAGGTGCGCGCCAGTCCGGCCTTCAGCACCTGGTGCGGCTTGCGGCCGTCGAGGCGGAGACCGTTGAGGCGAATCTCGCCGCGGTCGGTCGTGTAGAGGCCGGTGAGCGCGTTGAACAGCGTGGTCTTGCCCGCGCCGTTGGGGCCGATGAGGCCGAAGATCTCGCCGGCGTTCACCTGCAGCGAAATGTCGGAGAGCGCCTGCAACCCGCCGAACGCCTTGCTCACGCCGGAAACGGACAACAGCACGCTCATCCCTTCGCGTCGGCGAATTCGCGGCGGCGGCGCGTCGAGGGCAGGAGCCCGGCGGGGCGATACAGCATCACCGCCACCAGCGCCACGCCGAACAGCAGCATGCGCAGGTCCGCCGGATCGACGTAGACATGGCCGAACAGGTCGCGCTGCCAGTCGCCGGTATAGCGCAGCGCCTCGGGCAGCAGGGTCAGCACCACCGCGCCGAAGATCACCCCGGGGATATGCCCCATGCCGCCGAGCACGATCATGCACAGGATCATGATCGATTCCATCAGGTTGAACGATTCGGGGCTGATGAAGCCCTGGAAGCTGGCGAACAGGCCGCCCGCCAGGCCGCCGAAGGTGGCGCCCATGGCGAATGCCAGCAGCTTCAGGTTGCGCGTGTTGATGCCGGTCGCGGCGGCAGCGATCTCGTCCTCGCGGATGGCGACCCAGGCGCGCCCGATGCGCGAATCCTCCAGCCGCATCGAGATGAAGATCACCATCAGCGTGAACAGCAGGAACAGGTAGTAGGTGAGATGGATGCCGGTGAAGGTGAGGCCGAACAGTTGATGCGGCTGGCTCAGGTCGAAGCTGCCGAGACGCACCGGATCGATCAGGTTGATCCCCTGCGGGCCATTGGTGATGTTGACCGGCGCATTCAGGTTGTTCATGAAGATGCGGATGATTTCGCCGAAGCCCAGCGTGACGATGGCGAGGTAGTCGCCGCGCAGCC